>JAGQNT010000243.1 GCA_020427965.1 Candidatus Saccharimonadota bacterium
GACTGTGAAGTCACACCGTCTTGGTAGTCCACTTGGAGGGTGTCATTGTGAGTGCCAGCAATCGTTGGGCTGTAGGTGATAACGATAGTACAAGTTCCAGCTGGTGCGAGAAGGTTTGAGCAGTCTCCGCCAGTTCCCGGATAACTTCCGTCCTTGTAGTTATAAGGAGCGGCTAATCCTGAAGCCGCGATAGATGTCGCATCGACTCCGCCCGTATTGGTTAAAGTGAAGGCGTGATCGCTCGAGCCGCCAACAGTGAGAGTTCCATAGTTATAAGTGGGTCCATCAGAGATTGTAATTGTGGCCGGATTAGCTCCAGTTCCTTGAACATCTCTGTTTGCAACAGCCGCCGCAACTCCATTGTTGTAATTGACACTGAGAGTGTCTGTGTGAACAGCGACGGTGACCGGCGAGTAAGTGACAACGAGAGTACATTGTGAACCATTGTTGAGACTGCCCGAACAAGTTCCACCCGTTCCAGGGTAAGAACCGCCTTTAAAGGCAAAGGGAGCTGTGAGAACTCCACCCGTCATGCCCGTTGCTTGCGCGCCACCCGTGTTGTCGACGGTAAATGTATGATCTGTGTTTGAACCTGTGGCTTTGGTTCCAAAGTCAAAAGTAGGGCCATCCGAAACAACTAGGTTGGCAGCGACGACACCTGTTCCGGCGACGTCGCGAGTGGCGGCTTGCGAAGCAGCACCGTCATCGTAATCAATTTGAATTGTATCGTTCGAGAGAATCGCTGCTGAAGGAGAATAGGTCACAACAATGTTACAAGAAGTGGCCGAAGCTAATGTGGCACCGCAATCCCCACCCGTTCCAGGATAAGACCCACCTTTATAACTAAACGGAGCAGCAAGGCCTGTGCCCGCCATTGAACTCGCGGGGCTACCGCCGGTGTTATCCACTGTGAATGTGTGATCTGTGTTTGAACCAATAGCGCGAGTTCCATAGTCGTAAGACGGACCGTCTGAAATAACGAGAGTCGCCGCGCCGGCACCTTGCCCCTGAACGTCGCGAGAGGCTTGTTGTCCGGTGGCGCCGTCAACATAGTCAATTAAAATAGTATCGCTATGTGAACCTGTTGCAAGGGGAGCATAAGTGACAACGATTGAACAGCTTCCACTGGCGGTTAAGCTCGTGTTACAAGTTCCGCCGATTCCAGGGTAAGAGCCACCTTTGAAACTAAAGGGAGCGGCAAGTCCCGAACCGGCGAGTGCTGTTGCCGTGACAGAACCTGTATTGTTGACAGTAAAAGTAAAGTCTGTCGATGAGCCAACAGTTTTTGTGCCGTAGTCATAAGTAGGTCCATTTGAAATTGTGAGAAGAGCATTGCCACCACCTGTACCCGTGACATCGCGAGTGACTTGCTGAGGAGCCGCGCCATCATCGTAGTCAATGTTAATGGTGTCATTCGAGGTCACCGAAGCTGTTGGTGAAAAACTCACAATAATCGTACAATTGCTAGCAGCATTGAGTGTTGCTCCGCAAGTTCCACCCAATCCTGGGTAAGACCCACCTTTGAATTCAAAAGGAGCGGCTAAGCCCGAACCAGCGATTGAAGTGGCTTGCAAGCCACCCGTGTTACCAACGGTAAAGCTGTGATCAGTAGTTGAGCTCAGCGCTTGTGTTCCGTAGTCAAAAGGATCTGTTTCAGAAATAGTTAAAACTGCAGGCGTGGTCGCCGTCCCTTGAACATCGCGACTGGATAAAGTGACACTGACTCCGTTGTGATAGTTAATGTCCACGGTATCGTTGTGAACACCCGTGCCGACAGGAGAGTAATTAATGACCACGGTACAGTTGGCCCCGGCCGCAATGGACGCTCCGCAAGTTCCACCGGTTCCAGGGTAGCTACCGCCTTTGTAAGTAAAAGGAGCCGCGAGCCCAGTGCCGGTGACTGTCGCCGCAGTGACTCCACCCGTGTTGTTGAGAGTAAAGGTGTGGTCTGAAGATGAGCCCACAGAAACGGTTCCAAAATCAAAAGTGGGGCCGTCGGTAATAGTGATCACGGCAGGGTTTGAACCCGTACCGGTGACATCTCGTTGCACATTTTGAAAACCGACGCCA
>JAGQNT010000244.1 GCA_020427965.1 Candidatus Saccharimonadota bacterium
AACACCGACATAGATAAACAGCACTGGTACGGCGTAAATAGCGTATCCGATTACCTCCATCGAGGTTTTTTGGACCCATTCAAGTACGGGACCCCCTACGCCAAACCACGCCACGATCAGCAATATAGAAAAAGCAATGAGAGCAAGTGCGGTGACTTGCTGCCAAAAACCGGCTGGCAGTTTATGAGACGGACCCTTGGGTGCGGCTTTCTTTTTTGTTTTGCGCTTTTTTGCCATAACTGTTTTTATTATAGATTAATAATACTTCTTTATTATAGCAAAATTTACTACATTTTGCAAGTCCCTTATGCTTTAGAATTTTGCTTTTACACTGGGCTGGCGTATACTGAATCCCACTGCCCGTTTCTTTCCACGATTGAGAGGTCAAGGCATGCCCTTTCCATCAAATCAACCAGTTCCATACGACAAACAACGTCCGGCCAACCAGAGTTTTCAGTTGGAGTATCGGGGTATGCCAATCGGTGTTCTCAGGGCCCAGAAGGTACCCAATCCGCAACTGAACGGTAACCCCGCTTCGGATCTCTACAGAATAGACTTTTTGGAGTCTGACAGAAGTCTCCAAGACTATCTGGCCGAAGCAGTTGCCCGGTGGCTCAATGGTACTTCCCGGCGGACACGAGCTGAGATTCTCGGAAGCGAAGCTCAGACGACGCCAGGCGCGGAGGCGCTCAGGAGGCATCTCGCCCAAAACGTGCTTTTTCTCAGAGGCCCTCTCGAGAACTGGCCGGCGAAAGTATGCTATGTCCCCCGCGACACCAAGTACCCATACCAGGCACCTGGGCGCTATGATCTTGCCGGCTATTTGTCAAAGCTTGGCGTGATCAGCTCGATCAAATAGGTATCTGGTTACAACGAAAAAGGCTCCGTGGTTATTCCGCGGAGCCTCTTCATTTGGGAGCGATTATCTTATCCGGAACTTATACCCTAGTAGGCGCGGGTTTCGGTATGTGATCGCAGAGACGGATCACTCGCTTCGGTATCCGGCACCTGGCGTGGCGGGAATTTGCGTGGAGATTTTGGTACGACGCCGCCGACTTGACGAGGCGGTTTATTGGCCATTGCGCCTTGCTGCGGACGATTGGCATTATCGCGATTCTGTCCGCCACCACCAATTTCGTTAATCACAGGGATAACGATTGGCGTGCGACGAGTCTGATCATACAAAATGTGCGTGATTTCGTCTTTCAACTCTTTCTTGATCACATCCAGATCAATCTTTTTGCCACCAAAGCTGCGAGCAACCTTTTGTTTGAGATACTGGCGAATGGTACCCATCAACTCTTCGCTGTCACGGAGGTAAATAAATCCGCGACTGATGATATCAGGACTGGTCATCAAGCGTCCGCTGCCGCGTTGTACGGTCAGCACAACGACGAACATACCTTCGGTTGCCATGTGGATACGATCCTTTAGCACGACTTCGCTAACAATCGCGCCGCTGTCGTCGTACATGATGCCGCCAACTGGGATACGGCCGTTTTTCTTGGCGCCATTAGGCGTGATTTCAATAACATCGCCGCTATCACAGACAAAAATGTTATCGCGAGGAATCGCGCATTCTTTTTCTGCAAGTTCAGCATTATGCACGAGCATGTGGAACTCACCGTGGATCGGCAAATAGTATTTCGGATTCAATGCGCTGATCAGTTTGACGTGATCATCATAGTAACCGTGTCCAGAAAGGTGCAGCGGGCCAACACCGGTAAGGTGGGTCTTGCCGTTTTGAATAACAGCACTGCCTTCACGCATCAGACCATCTACGGTGCGAACGACATATTTCTCGTTGCCCGGAATCGGATTGGATGAAAATACCACGACGT
>JAGQNT010000024.1 GCA_020427965.1 Candidatus Saccharimonadota bacterium
CGTGGGCTACCTGTCCTAAATAAAACGCTTGGTGACATAATGAAAGCGCGCAAAGCGGGAGCTACCGCCGAGGAGATTAAAAACATACTCAGTATTGGCTCGCTCAAAGCAATCCAAAAACTCTGGGCACCAGCAATCGCGTACCTTGGATTTAGTAAGGCCGCACAGTTCGTTGGTCCGATGATCAATAACCTCAACGACGTCGATCTTTGGGGTAGAATCTTTTTGGAGCAGGCTTACGGCGACGTAGATAAGGCCTTCGGTAATACGAACGGTGGCACAGGTGGAGGTTACACAGGAAGCACTAGCGGCGGTGGCACAGGCTATACAAGCGGATCCGAAAGGACTATAATTAGAATCGTGGAAGAAAAGAAACCAGAACAATTTATAGGCACGTTGTTCAGCGCCAAGCTCGACAGGTTCGAGGATTTTGAACGTAAGATCGACGACGAGATTACCGACATGGACGATCTAAAAGCAGATATTAAAGTCAACCTAACCCGTTGGCTCAACACACTACCTGGGCGCATGGGCTACTCAATCGTCGTTAGGAAAGACCCAGTTGACGAGTACGGAGCTAAACAGAGCGGCATATGGGCCACTATGACGCTGTTCATCACTCACTTGAGCGGTAAGACGACGCCTATAGATACCGTGCTGCTTGGGCCTGTAACGCCCGCAGCTCGACTCGAACTCGCAAAGAGAACGACCACGGTGGAATATAGCTTGCCCGAGCTAGTACAATCAGCCAATGTCAAAGAGATTCAGATACCATCAGGATCGTACCAATTGTTTGACAATACTGGTTCTCCTGTTAGCCCATCAGATGTTTCAGGAAGTGGCACAGGAAGTGGCACAGGAAGTGGCACAGGAAGTGGCACAGGAAGTGGCACAGCTCCATCCAACAATAATAGCGGCCCAACAGAAGCAGAGCGCGAACTACAAAACCCAACCCCAGGTGGTGTGCTTGTAAATGGCCCAACAGAAGCAAAGAACTACGTCAACATGGGATGGACGCTAAAAACATACCAAGGCAATCCTGGTATAAC
>JAGQNT010000025.1 GCA_020427965.1 Candidatus Saccharimonadota bacterium
CCAACTGACTACCGCCTTCCTGCGTACCGATGGACACTGAGTAGGTCTCATTGGCCAAGGGTTGACCCTCGAACAACCCGACCACAGAATCGACGGCCCTTTGCTGATAATCGAGGTTACCGTCGAACTTGAACTTGAGGACTGACATCGGCTGTGTCCTCAAACGACCTTGAAGACCATCTCGGTCTCGGCGCCCTGCGAGCGCGACTTGAAGGACTGGACGGCATTCGCCTTGAGCTGATCGTTGCCTTTGAAGCTTTTGTCTAGGCAAATGAACTGCATCGGCTCGCGATCTGCTACTGCATCGATCAACGCACTGGTAAGCTCGTCTTCCAAACAAACTAGCAGCGCCCCATTAGCTATGGAGAACACCTGCTTTCCATCAAGCACTAGATTTTCCACCCGATCGGTCGCCATGAACCCGGCTTTTAGCAAAAGCTCTTGAAGTATTTCCTCCTGAGTCGCCCCCTGCTCTATATGATCAACATACAAATCCAATTTTTGGTCTAGAGAGATATCCTCCGGCTCTGTGAGATCATTCTGCCATTGCTGAAATGCCGACTTGTCGAGCCGAAACACTTTGACGCCGAGATCGAGGCGGTCACTTTCGCCCTTGCTCTTCGCGCCCTTGGATTCTAGGTCCTCTTTTAGCGCATCAGCTACGTTCCTAATTCGCGACTTTCCAAGATCACAGATTGTCTTCGCGTTTGGCTCCTCGGTCTTCAGGGGTTCCTGGAGTTGTACCAGGATGTAGCGCCTATTGCCCCCATCTTCTGCATTCTGCGCCATTATCGCGTGAGCGGTTGGCGCACTTCCGGCAAAGAAATCCAGGACGATATCATCCTCACGTGCCTCAGTCCCAATCACCAACATTTTTCTAATTAGCCTTGTTGGCTTGACTGAATTTAGTACATTTTCCGTGTTCTCGAAGCTTACAAATTCTAGCAACTCTTTCTTCGCTTCTTGCGTATGACCAACCTCAGTGTATTTCCAGAGTGTTTGTGGGACTACGCCGTCCTTGACTTCAGACAGAAAACGTTTTTGGGCGGGCATACTATCTTTATCAGGCCCCCACCAGATCCTGTTATCCTGATCCAGTTTCTGGAAGTTGTCCTTTGAAACCCTCCAGTACATTCCCTTTGTCGGCTCAAATTTCTTGCCAGTTGGCCCGACAACCTCATACGTTCCCTCTCCGTAATAGTTGCGAGCAGTCAGGTCGCTTGCCTTCCATGGACCTCTCGGGTCATTGTCAAAATTCTTATACCTATCTAATGCCTCTTCGCTTCTGGGAATGAGGTTGGGCCGCCAAGATTCTGCGTTACGACAATAAACCAATACGTAATCGTGATCTTCCGAAAAATATCTAGCGGAATTCTTTGGACTATAAACTCGCTGCCAAATTATCGAGGCAATGAAGTTTTCCTCGCCGAATATCTCGTTACACAGTCTTCGAAGATTCTCGACTTCATTGTCATCTATCGATATAAATATAACCCCATCATCTCGCAACAAATTGCGAGACAAATACAACCTTGGATACATCATATTTAGCCACTTAGTGTGGTAACGACCCTCCGTGGCAGTATTTGTCGAGAACTTCTTCCCCTCGTCATCTACGAGGCCCGCATATGCAAGGTATGTTTCGAGCGATTCACTATATTTATCCGGATAAATAAACTCTTTTCCCGTGTTATACGGCGGATCGATGTAGATCATCTTCACCTTGCCGTAATAGCTCTTCTGCAGCAGCTTCAGCACCTCGAGGTTGTCACCCTCAATGAACAGGTTCTGGGTGGTATCGAAATCGACCGACTCCTCTCGGCACGGTTTGAGCGTGGCACGGGACGGCTCCTGGATCAGCTTCATACAGTCACGCTTGCCCGGCCATTCCATGCCGTAGCGCTCGCGCCGGCCTTCGTACACATCACTGAAAGTGCCGAGCTCCGCCTTGAGTCGCTCGAAATCGATGGTCTGTACTGACCGGCCGTCCGTCCCGGTGGTCTCGGTAAACACGCCAGGGAACAGTTGTTGGAGTTCGCGGCGGCGCTGCTCAGCAATATCGAGCGAGGTGCCGTCCATCTTTTCAGGTGTCATCGGTTCCGATTTCGCACTATCCGTCATGGTTCGTTTTCCGCGTTCTTGCTGGTGTCAGGCGGTAGCGCCTTCGCCCATTTGTTTCTCAAAGGATTGCCGTACTAGACCCAGCACATAGGGCAGCTCGTCGAGCGACGACAGCGCCACCTCCACGTCGCCATTGCCCCAGCGGCCAAGGCCCGAGACGTCCTTGCAAAGGCCCTTGGGATCGTCGATTTCTGGGAAACCCATGTTCAGCGACAGGCGCAGACGCTTGGCCTGCGGTACGACATCGACAAAATTGGTTTCGGCCTTGTAGGCCACGTAAAGCTTCAGAAACTCTTCCG
>JAGQNT010000026.1 GCA_020427965.1 Candidatus Saccharimonadota bacterium
ATGCTCATTGTTGGGAAGCGATACGAGATAAACATTCCGCTGGCACATATACCTATACATTTGCACACCTGCGTGCCGAGGCGTTGCAAAAGGACTGTAGTGAAGTATATGAGGCCATCATAAAGATTAAAGAGATTAACCCGGCAATAAGTGAGGAGTGAGTTTCTGTAGCCTGAAAGGGGCGAATGATGAGTGACGAAGTACGCGGGTTATACAGCAAGTACACAGTCATCAAAGAAAGCACGGGCGAAGTATTAGACGATTGCTTTGTCCTACGACCTGCCAAAGACGAACATGCTAGAGCGGCACTACTCGCCTACGCTAGAAGTTGTGAATTTGACAATCCCGTTCTACACGCTGAATTACTGGCATGGTTAAACTATATTGCCCAATAACTGACACCCGCACACCCGAAGCCCCGCGCAATCCAGCAGCGGGGCGTGAGTGAGGAGAAGGAACGTATGGACAACAAATGCCCGAATTGTGGGCATGTCTTACAAGGCATCGAGGAACTTGAAAACAAGATATTCGAAACGTTTAATGACGAGATTCGCCAGCGCGATATGTACAAACTGGCGTTTGAACTGGTTGCCAAGTATAGTGTTAGTGCGGATGAACCACAAGGCGTCTGCGCTTCCTTGCTAGACCGTGACAAGTATCTCGATTTAGCATACGCCATGAACGCGACACGTAACGACTGGTCACAAGGTTATTGGCGCGTTGAGGAAGCCCTTGCCCGGTTCAAGGAACAACCGCAAAGTGAACAAGACAAGGCTATCATTATCGACATTCAATCCTGTCTGGATGAGTCATGGATAGACGGGCGTACATTTCGTGATACGGAGTGGAATTATAATCGTCTATATGAATTGGTGAAGCCGGAGATATTGAAGGATTTTCAGTCGCTGTATGCGCTTCTGTTCCCATCACCGGGGTATCTACGCAAACACGCCTAGCCCCCCCCGCGCAGCAGAAACGAAAAACCGCCCCGTCTGGGGCGGCTTGCGTTGGGGTATAGGAGCGTAGCTCACACGGCACGAGGCCGAATTTTGCCCCGGATGTATCCTACTAGGCAGACTGGCCGCCGGTCAGACACACCATCAGTATACCACACTTTCCGGCGCGCCATATTGCAACTTATGCAACTGGCGAAACCGCTATTGCAATTCCGCGCCGGGATTGCAACTACTGGCGCACCAACTGACTGCCGCCGGTAAA
>JAGQNT010000003.1 GCA_020427965.1 Candidatus Saccharimonadota bacterium
TAGTAAGAGACTGCCACGCCGATGACGCGCTTCTCATGGCAGAATACTATGGAGACTGCGAGCCAATAGAGAATTTTGCCGACCTGGGCGGGCAGGTGCTGCCTGCCGGAAATCAGTTTTACGTCCAGTATTCAGACATACCAAACTCCGACTATTTCTTTAGCATAACTCTAACCATAAGGGGGAGATACGGATGAGTGAGCAGACTATAGTATCGTTCCTAGACATGGCGGGTTCAGGTCTGGCGGTTCTATTCGCGTACATTGCAGTCAAGGAAATGTCAGCCGCGTTGAGAGAGTGCAGAGAATCACAACTAGCCATACTTGAACGCTTATTGGGTATGTTGTCGGAAACGTCTATCAGAGAAAGAGAGGTCGACGGTCACTAGGTATATGTTCCATAATGGAACATGAAAACTCGTTTGTTCCACCTTGAAACAAAAGTGGATTTGTGGCGGCAAGTTGTGTATAAACAGCTTGCCGCTTTTGTAATTCCACTTGCGGCAGTGGAAAAAGTCTAGCCCGTCCCCCTGTTACTAACAGGGGGGGAAAGGTATGTCTAAAAAAATGAGTAGCATAGAGTTTGGCGTGACCGTCAGCACGTACTCGCTGGTGACAGGTGAATACGAAAAGACAGGTGAAGAAACGTGGAAAACAAGCACGGGTGCAGTAGAAAGGGCAATGGAGATACTTCGCATGGCCTACGGAGCTAGGGGTGTGGGCACGATAGTCGTGAAGGGAAAGCCGTATGTAGTCACCAACTACTGGCTAAACAGGGACAGGCTAACGCTGTGCATATCGTTCGCTACGGAAGCGATGGCAAGGGCGTTCAGGAACGCGGCGTTTTACATAATGGCAAAGGAGTTTGGGGTAGAGTTCAACGTAGACCACTGTGTCGGGAACAGGTTTGTTGACATGTGGTTTGATGTGCCAGACCTAGTGGAGTGGATGCTGTCAAGATGAGCGAGCCAGTATGGAACATAGGCGTGTGCGAGTGTGATTATATCACGGTGACAAGCGTACCCCCGCTCGTGCCTACGGGCTTTCCGAACGGGTGGATAAAAGAAACGAGATTTGGTTTGCACGATTACATCGGAAAAGTGAGGGAGTATTGTCAAGGAAGTATGGCTATGGGGTCTTCACCGACACAGTACAGACAAGAGATAATAAGCGTGACGGGGGGGCTTGCGGAAGAGTGGGTAAAGGCACTGGCGGCGCGGTGTGGCATGATTGACAGTGCGGTGCGGGGAGATGGTGTAAACGGCCGTTCCGCAATTTACAGAGCCACGCGCATTGACATTAAAATGGACGTGGAAGAGCCTGAGAGGTTAGACGCGGCGAAACTGAGAGAGGTGCTAAAATCGAAGAGATGGGGGCACAGAATGCCGTCAATGACGGTGTATTCATCCGACACGGATACATTGTATATCGGCTCTGCTGGCTCATCGGTAAGATGGAGGGTATATCAGAAGGCCGATGGAATTGTCAGGTACGAATTACAACTAAGGAACGGGAGAGCTATGGACGCTGCGTTAGCATGGCGGCACATAGCCAGTGGCGGTGATATGAGGGATGTATTTATGAGTTACGCTAGGAGCGTGTCTTTTGATGATATATTCCAAGATTGCGATTGCGTGTACTCAAGACCGAAGCCGGACAGAGAGCATAAAACGCTTGAGTGGCTAAACAGAAGCGTTATCCCGGCATTGCTGAAACTGAACCCAGGGATAGCTTTTGACTGGCTAGAGGTGGCGTATTCGGCGGTAGAAAAGGGGTACGAAAGGAGGTTGGAAAATGAAGAAATTTAGAATAATACAGGAGGTGGCGATAGCGTCAGTGAATGTCTGTATGTTCGCTGGCGTGATATTAGGGATGATTGTGTCTAGTTACACGCATGAGCCCACCCATGTCGCTATGTGTGTCGTCGTATTTCTGGCACTATCGCCTGTAGTCGGATGGTTTGCGATAGGTGTGTATTGGAGAGTTACGACAATATCGACGGAAAGGTATCCGCATCCGGCAATAGGAAAAACCAGGATTACGGTGAATGGCAAGGACGTGTAGAAAGAAAAGTGCCCTTCCCGTTCCGTTCGACGGAAAAGGGAAGGGTGCTTTTCTTGACGAAACGGGCAAACCGTGATAATGTCGCGTCATTACAAATTTTTCAACAGTGCCAGAGATAGTGGCACAAAGGAGTAAGTTAGCATGGACATCTTGACAGTATCACGAGCAGACCAGAGCCGCGAAGGGACGCGAACATCGTTCAACGTGGCAGAGATTACGGCGGCAAACTTTGACGCTCAGGCGGGATTAGCAACCAGTTTGGTTGATGCGCTAGGCGACATTGTTCTGGCTGGTGCGCATCGGGTAGCGATTGCGCACGTTTACGAATCAGGCGCGAAGGCGTATGCGGGAGACCGTGAAGCGAAATGGCTCATTACAGTGGAGGACACGACAAATCACAAGCTGTTTTCCTATGAGCTAGGAACCGCTGACCCTGCCGCACCCGTAATCAACCAGGGCGGTAAAACACTACTTGACCCAACGTCGCCTAAGTTTTCCGCGTTAGGTTCCGCGCTGTCAAACTACATTCTCTCCCCCTACGGCAATGGCGTAACGCTGCAAACCGTAGAGAAGGTTGGTAGAAACTTGTAGGCATCACGGAGAGCGAATTACAGGTAAAAGCCCGGTCATGTTCCGGGCTTTACTGTTATTAGGAGAGGTTCCCGCTATGGCGATGGGGAAGAACTACGCGGCAATACCGAGCGATTGGGACGGCGAAAGCACGGAAGTCTGGATGGTGTGTGTACCAGCGTCAGAAATGTGGAGAATAGCATTTAGGAACGCGGTAAGAATGCTAACGAGAGGTCGGTATTGGGACGGCGAAACAGGAACGATAACACAGGCGCAGGCGATTGGATGGAGTATATATAGAGACATGAGTACATGTAACGAGATAGTGGACGCGCTGAATGGCATATCTTCAGCGATAGGCAACATACAAACGAGCATGAGCGTGCAGGTTCCATGCTGCGATTACACGCCAGCAGAGCCGGTTGACGACACGGTATTCCCGACGCTCCCGAACCCTGAGAATGGGGAGCCAAGTCAGGAGGACATACCGGCATGGAGCACGCCAGAGAGCTACAGTAACGATGTGTGTGACGCAATAAACAAAGTGTTGGGCTTGCTGTACAATTACACGATAAAGCTACAGGAGTTATCTAACTGGTGGCTGGTGGCTGGGGTGGTAGCTGGAATACTGCTGGAACTGCTACCGACGGGTGTGACGCAGGCCGTCGGGGGTGCTGTACTCGCGTCGGCTGCTGCTGCGATAGTAGCGAGCGTGGCATACAAGGGAGCTATAGATGCTATGGTGACGGTGCTACAAGCCGGGCTAGAAGATGAGGAGTTTATTTCCGACTTGTCTTGTGGAGTAGTTTCGGCGATAGACTTCACCACTGCGGTAAGAAGCGTGGTTGTGGGCTGGGTTACGAAGATACGGGACATTTTGGTGGATGGTGGAATGCCCCAGTTCCTTGCGGATGGTATAACAATGTGGCTGGCGGCGAACGACGTGGTACTTGCGCTGGTCATGGATTTTATAGAGGACAAGACACGCGCGTATCCAGACCCTCCGTCTTGGTTGAGGACTGACTGCACATGTTCTTGTGGAGAGCTGGAGCCGGTTGGTGTCGTGTCTGCCAATGACCCGAACAGTAACATCCAGCAGTTTGCATCGGTTGTGGACGGGAACCGTGTAACGATAAGTGGATTTGTACCTGATACGGCGGGGGGGAACATACGTCTAGCGAGAGTGACGGTAATACCGCCGTCGGAGACGGAAATATGGGCGGGGTACATGATAGAGGCAAAGGGCAGCGTTGGGGCTCCCGGTCTAATATCAATGTGGGGGTCTGCGGATGATGGGGTGTCATCATCGGGACTACAGTCGGGGATAAGGTCAGTAAGAGAC
>JAGQNT010000027.1 GCA_020427965.1 Candidatus Saccharimonadota bacterium
CGTCTTTCCAACGCAGTGGCTGTTAAATGGTGTCGACAATTCAATTGGTGCCCATTGGCAAGCCAGCTATCGTTCAGCAGTAGATTCATACTACACTGATCGTCACGCGACCTTTGACAGTGGAACAAACGGCGCAACAGTAACCGAAAGTAGTGCGGCAACATTCGACAACTGTGTCCAAAACTCGCCAGGTACTAGTGTATATAGTAATTCGCAGTACATTACACCTGGCCTTTCGATGCGGGTAGATAGTGGCGCTGGTGGCTCTGCGTGGTGTGCGGCTACCTGGAGTACGTACCATACCTCAATATATGCAAGATTTTATGCGCGTTTTGATAATGTCAGCCCAGGAAATATAACTAGTATATGGAGGGCGGTCAGGAATGGCGGATCGACCAACGTAGGCGCCATTCGTATATCGCCGGCCGGAAAGATAGTGATGCGGGAAGCATCAAACAATGTCTATACATCAACCGGAACACTATCAGCAAACACCTGGTATCGTTTCGAGGTGAGTATTGACGGGTCTGCCTTCGTATTACGGGTGTATGACGGATCTAATCTTCACGGTGATCAATACGATACCAGCTTTTCATCAGTTCAAACAGTGTCTGATACCGGCGGATTCGACCAAGCAAACCTAGGTATTATTTCCACCGTTACACCGACATGGGGCGCTTATTTCGACGACTATAAGACATCACTCTCTTCTTGGCAGGGTTCAGCATTCCCAGGGTGGGGGCAGACGACAAACTTTGGTGATGTAACACTCGGAACGCTCAATACCTTTACGCCAAAGGACTCGGTTGGGTCGAATACCTCATTTGCTCGCTGGTATTATTTCAGCTTATCAATTGATGCTTCACAAACCTTTGGTTATCCAGAAGATGTGACGAGAGGACCTACAATTGCCGACTTGTCGTTGTTCTACACGGCCGACCCCAGTAAGAGACTGATGCACGGAAGGACGTTCAACGGCGGTGAACAACAACCACTCGACACGCCAAAGTATTCAAATTAGGTATACTGGACACATATGAGGAGTAATGACAGAGAGTCCGAGTCTCGTAGGCCTGTATTTGCGCGTGGAGCCGATGGGCGCCTAAAATCAGCCGAATCTACCGATCTGGGCGACGTGTGGGCTCAACAGAAGCGCCTGGGCCTTCAGGAGGCAATAGAGCAGGATAAGCGGTCGGCAAAACGCAAGCAGCGGGCGAAAAACCTCTTCAAGAAGAAAGTTAGACCAGACAAGGCACCTGAAGCCCCTCAGACTTCTTCTAAAACAGATGTCATCGAGATCAATATAGGTTTGCCTTCATTGAGGTTACCTAAAATACCATGGAAGAAGCTTGCTCACGCACCAGCTAGTGTCTTCCATTGGCTGAGAGGCCTCAGGAAGTCGGTCGGCATGACCGTTGTGGTTATTTTAGGGATCATGTTACTTCTTTTGGCGTACAATCTTTTTGCTAACGACGACAGAGATAGCTCAAGTAGTACAGGGGCAAGTGCAGGATCAAAAACGACTGATGTACCAAAGTTTAATACGGTACTACCTTCGACCAAGAATATCCAGGAGTTAGGCGGTTGGGGTAGGGTAAGTCCACCCGGCAAGGACCCTGTCTACGCATATGCGGACGAATTATCAGGGGTCAAGATCACCGTTAGCGAACAACCCATTCCTTCCTCTTTCAAACCCGATATCGCAGAAAGTGTCTCCAAACTGGCGCAGCAGTTTAACGCCACACAAAAAATCGAGACTACGGACACAACGATATATATAGGCAGATCGATCGATAATGTGCAGTCGTTGATCATGGCAAAAGACGACCTACTCATACTAATTCGAACCAACGGACTCATCACAAATGATGACTGGATAGAGTATATAAACTCGCTTGAATGATGACGTCAATAAACATTATTAGTTGTAATTAAAACAATTATTACTGAGCACAAATATCAAAAAATATTATATCATTGTAAGAACACTAACAGATATAAGATTGTAAATTAGTTGTATATATAACAACGTAATAATGATAATATATCGTTGTTATATACACATCGTAAAATTTGAAAATGATTCATTTTTCTACGTTCCCGAGCAAGCGTTTTTTATCAAAAAAGCGGGTCAAATATAACACGAAAAGCGCTTCAATTTCTTATTAATTTCCTGTCATCTCAAAGACTTCTACTGCCACACTGGAACCAAAAGATACACTGTTAGCGAGCTGATTGCGCAAAGTGAGGGCGGTTACTCTGCTCGTGAAGTTGGGTGGAGAAAAAAGCTGTGCAGTGGAAGGGGATGTCACAAGCAAAAAGGTACGCTCAAAACGCTTATGCTGGCTGTGGATAACTCTATCAATTATCAAACCGGTTTAATTCTTTTTGGCAAATAATCGACCCTCATTGGACATGTGACACATGACCTGTGGATCCCTGTAACCTGAGAGTTTTGACACGCAAAAAGTATTGTAATGACCACCAGAAAATGGTCTGAATACCTGGAGTATCTAGAGTAAATTTTGTATTCAAAAAGTCTTGATTAACACCTACAGCAACAGGCATAATAGTTGCCATGGATTAGCTACTCTTGCCGGTCCATCCAAAAAAACTACCGACAAATTGTCGGAACAAAAGAAAAAACAAAAACAATGCTGATACCAACAGCGAAAAAACGAGAACTGTTAGCACGCACCCTGAAGCCGCTCAACTTCGGGGTGCTTGCTTTTGTTTTGCTGATAACACTGTCGTTTTTCCTTACGCGCGTACCCGCGTACGTAAGCGCTGCCACGTCAGATACGATGAACTTCCAAGCCCGCCTCCAAAGCAACACTGGTGCTATTGCCCCAGATGGTGATTACAACGTTGAATTCAAGATCTATGACTCCCTTGCTTCTGGTAGTTCTTCCCAAGGTGTTTGTTCGCTTGATTCTTCCACTGACGACTGTTGGTGGTTAGAAACCAGAACTGGTGCCAACAAAGTCCACGTCTCTAACGGTTACTTCACCGTCAACCTTGGTTCAGTCACCGCCTTTGGCTCTAACATCCCATGGGACCAACAACTCTACCTGACCATGAACATTGGTGGTACCGGCTCACCAAGTTGGGATGGGGAGATGAGCCCGAGATTGAAGCTCACGGCCATTCCATACGCATTCAAGGCAGGGCAGTTAGCGCAGTACAACAGTGGTACTGGCTTTACCTCAACGCTCAGCATTGCATTACCGACTGGCGGTAATCAAACCTTCGTGATTCCAGACCAGGGCGCAGGCGGTACTTACACATTGCTAACTGGCGCGGCTGCCGATGGAGATTACATTCAGAACGGTACATCGCCGCAAACGGCTGATTTTAACATTACTGGTGATGGTATTGCGGATACATTCAACGCGACAACCGGCTTTTACCTAAACGGTACGGCCGGTATTGGACTGACATGTACCAGTGGTGACGTGGTGCAAAATGCTGTCATCCAGGGTGGTATTGTGACGGCGGGTACTTGTACGGCCAACGGCTCAGGCGGCGGCGGTGCAACCACTGCCCTTGATAACATTGCTAGCACCAACTTGAGCGCACCACTCAATGTCACGAGTGGAGATTTAACACTTCAGACAACCACCAGCGGCAATATTAATATTAGTCCAGTAGGTACCATTAACTTACAACAGAATACCGTGGTAGCAGCCAGCAAGACTCTCAGACTCACTGGTGGCACCCACAACAGTGTCAGCCCAACCGCCGAGGGCCAACTGTACTATGACACCGACAACCATCAGCTGATGACAGCCATTTACAACGCGGATACCTCAAGTTACCAATGGAAAGCCGCTGGCCAAGACGCCTACTTAGTCGCTGCCAGTAACAGTAGTGATGCAGATAAACAAGCGGCCGATTACGTAGCCGATGGTACAAACGACGAAGTAGAAATACAATACGCGCTAAATCGTGCAAATCCATCCTCTGCAGTCAGTGGAGCACGCAAGAGTGGCAAGGTGTATCTGTTTGCAGGGACCTATGGTGTCGGCAGTACTATATTCATTCCGAATGACACAACACTTGCTGGCTCAGGCAACGGATCAGTGTTGCAACTCGCAAATCTTGCAGGGGGCAGCGACATCGTTATTGAAAACACAGACACCTCAACAGGTACAGGCGTTACTATACGTGATTTACGATTGGACGGATCACTAAATGCGTCAGGTACTCAGGATGCCATACAGCTAACAGGCATGGGAGACAGTGGGACATCACGTCCTGGTGCGACCATTACAGGAATAAGTACCAAAGGTTTCAGACGGTACACAGTCAATCTAAGTAGCTCTTACAAAAACTTCATAACTAACAACAACTTCACAGGAGTTGGTGCCGATGTGACCACGTTTGGTGTGAGAGCTTCTACTTCTAACAAGAATGTTATCCTAGGAAATATCTTCCAAGATGAATATTATGGTGCTTACCTGATTGGTAGTCACAATACAGTGGGTAATAACACCTTTGGGTATAGTTTTGCGTATACATCCTCTAATTCCTCGATTTACCTCGCTGGTGATAACAATACAATTTCTGATAACTTTATTGACGCCTCGGCGAACACTAAAAACCAAGCCATCTTTATTAATGGTAATGCGAATGTTAACTATAACACCGTAAGGGGCAATTATATCAGCGGTGGTACCTCCGGTGTTCAAGACGGGGGTCAAGGTAAACACAACACATACAGCTATAACACAATCATCAACACAATCAACTATGGCATAGGTCTTACGGGCGCTATTGTACCTACATACAGTACTATCGAGGGTAATAGTATCTACAATGTCACGGGTGGGGTTGGTATACATGTCGCCGGCAACTACCACAACATTAGCGGAAATACGATTGATACTATTTCTTCCTACGGTATACAAGCAATAGGTAACTACAATATTATTTCTTCGAATAGCATCACCAATCCTGGCGGCAGCACTAATAACGGAGGTATACGCATTACGGCGGACTATAACAGCATTACTGATAACAAGATTTATGACGCAACACACAGTACCGATAATTATGCCATCGATATTACTAGCTCTTCGGCGGACAACAACTACCTTGCTGACAACACTATCTACAACAGTGCTACCATACACGACCTTGGCACCGGTACAAAATACGGTGGCCAAGATAACGGCACCAACTACCTCGTACAGCCAGCCCAAAACATGGTCGTCGGTAGTTCATCGTACACCACATCCTTGCAAGGTAGCACCACCACCGTCACTGGTAATCTGACTGTTGCTAACACTGGCAACGTAGCTTTCAACAAGGGCACCGACTACAGCTCGGCCACCTCAGATAACGTAAACTTGGGTACGGGTGCTGTATTTAGATTAACCGGTACCACTCAGACAATCACCGGTATCACTGGCGGTAGCGACGGACGTATTATTACCCTCATTAACGCTGGCACTGGTTCAGCTACTATTGCAGATAACTCAGGTAGTAGTTCTGCTGCCAACCGGATTACCACAGGTACCGGCGCCAGTATCACCGTTCCAGTCGGTTCAGGCATAACCATGATCTATGACAGCACCGCCAGCCTGTGGCGAGTCATTGGTGACGTCGCTGGCGGCGGTGGCGGTGGTGGTGGGGCCAACACGGCTCTCTCTAACCTGGCTAGTGTGGCTATTAATACCGATCTTCTTCCTGATACTGCAAACAGTTATGACCTGGGTTCATCAAGTAATGGTTGGCGTACGCTATATGCTGACACCTCTGTGCTTAGCCCACTTGTAGGTCGAGCCACTGCCGGTACTCTCGGTATTGGTACCGATGCTAATTCAACCGCTGTTACCATTTCTCAGTCGGGTGTCACCACAACCATCGCTGGTGTTCTGAGCGTTACTGAAACTAGTACATTCAACGACGATGTTACTGTTGCTGGAGGTAAGACAGTTAGGCTCACCGGTGGCAACACTGCTTCTCGTCCAGCTATCTCCAGCGAAGGCCGTCTGTACTACGACACCGATACTCACCAACTACTTACTAGTATATATAATAGCGACACAAGCAGTTACCAGTGGAAGGCAGACGGTAGTGACGCTGTCCTGGTGGCAGCCAATAACTCTAGCGCCGCAGACAAAGCCGCTGCAGATTACATAGCTGATGGCACCAACGACGAAACAGAGATTAACTATGCTCTTAGCAGTGCAAACCCAGCAGGGTCAGGGCGCAAGACAGGTAAGGTCTATCTCTTTGCCGGTACGTATGTTGCCGGAGCAAGTATCACTATTCCGAGTAACACCACTCTTTCTGGCGCAGGTACTGGCACTGTAATTGAACTGGGTAACCTCGATGCAACCGAGAATTTGATTGAGAGCACAAGTACTACTGGAATCGCCATCCAAAACTTGAAGCTTGATGGACGCAGCGACCTCAACACTGCAGGAACGCAATATGGCATCTATCTTAGTAGTGTCGGTAGCGGTATTACCTCAAACCCTGGCGCAAAAGTAAACGGTGTAAATCTCACCAGGTTCCGTAGTGGCAACCTATACATCAGTAACTCCGGCCAGGGTGAGTACTCCAATATTAACTCCGATAACTCGGGAGCTGACGGTATTACGGTAACCGGCACATCAAACTACAATAGCTTCTCTAATATCGTTACGGTGGATAACGCAGCAAACGGTATTACTGTTGCCGCGGCATACAACACTGTCACAAGCTTCGTTGCAAACAGTAACACGGCGGATGGTGTCGAAATTTCTGGTAGCTACGTAAGTTTGTCGGGTAGCACCTTTAAGTCAAACGGTGCAAACGGTATAGCAATTAGTGGCGACTATGTTTCTGTGACAGGCAACACTCTCTATACAAACTTAGCAGATGGAATTAACGCAAGTGGCGTCACAGGGTTGACTGTTACAGGCAACTCTTCATACAACAACACTGACGATGGATTTGATTTAAACGGTACCTTGTCGACAGTTAGTGGTAACACTACAGTGTCGAACAAAGCTGGCTTCACCATCGCTCTGACCAGCTCAACAGTTACAAACAACGTAAGTCGATCAAACAATGGTGGCGGCAGTAACTATGGGATATATGCCAACATTGCCAGCGGAACCACATTCGCGAACAACCAGGTGAGTTCAAATGCGACATATGGTATTTATGTGAACCAGACCGATAATGCACTATTCACCAACAACATGATTGCTGATAATGGTGGCGCAACTGACAACTATGGAATATACCTCCAGACATCTGATTACAATAGAATCACGAACAACAAAATCATTGACAGTTCTCATAGTGGCACAAACGTCGCTATCTACATTAGTGCCACTGGCACACCAACGGGCAACTACTTGTCAGGCAACGACCTTGGTACCGCTGGTGCCACAATCAGCGATAACGGTTCCAGCACCATTTACGGTGGGCAGGCCGACGACTCTGGCAATTACCTCATCCAACCAGCCGGTACCATAGAACTCCAGGCTGACACCAATGTCACCGGCTTCGTCAATGCTACCACTGGATTCAAGTTCAACGGTACGGCTGGTTCTACTACCACCTGTACATCGGGTGATGTGCTCATCAATGCTGTCGTCCAGGGTGGCATTATCACTGGCGGCACATGTGCGGCCAATGGTGGCGGCTCTGCCGGTTCTCTACAGGATGCCTACGATAACTCCGGCACCGCCAACCCACAAATCCTGCTCTCTGGCACCAACGGCGGCCTCAAGATACGTGATGCATCCTCTACGGTTGGTAACATCATCCAGGTCCAAGACAATGGAGGTACTACCAACTACTTCACCGTCACAGCCAGCGGCATCACTGCCAACAGCCTTGACGCCGCTACCGCAGGCACGCTCACGCTGGGTGGGACGAACACTAGCAGTATTAGCCTGGCGGATAGCGCAACCCTTGCCGCCAGCAAGACCATCACCTTCACGGGCGACACCACAGCCAACCGTCCAACCGCCGCTGGCAACGCTGGCATGCTGTACTACGACACTGACGCAGACCAGTTGCTTGTGTCTGATGGCACGAAGTGGGTGAGTGATCGCAGCACGGCTACCAAGATTATAGCTGCCAGTGATAGCTCGCAAGCCGACAAAGATGCGGCCGATACTGTGGTCGACGGCACAGCGGATGAGAGTGAGATTAATACTGCCCTGACTGCAGCCGCAGGCGGCGTCGTATACCTCATGCCCGGCACCTACAACATCAGCTCCTCAGTACTTGTGCCAAGCAACACCACACTATCCGGTAGCGGCAACAACACCGTACTGTTTATCCCGAATAGTACCTCCACCAACTACGCCGTAATATCCAACTCTGACACCAGTGGGGGTAACAACAATATTGTCATCGCTTCGCTGAAGATTAATGGCAACCGTACCAATGTGACCGGCACAAACCAAGGCATCAAATTTACGAAAGTTGGTTCAGGTAGCGGTGCCACCACGATCACCGGGGGCGTGGTACGGGAGGTGACGGTCGTCAACGCGTCGGATATTGGTATACAGCTTGCGACATCAAACAACAACACCCTTACCAGCAACACTATCCTAAATTCCGCTAGCTACGGTGTTGGTTTGACAGCCTCAAACTACAACAGCTTTACGGGGAATACATCGTCGAACAACGTGAACCACAACTTCCGTTTGGCGAGTACTTCAACCTACAATACTCTGAAGAATAACACCGCTATGGGCAGCACCTCGGGATCAGGTTTTTATGTAACAAGTTCGGATAACAACCGCCTGGAAGGCAACAATGCGAGCAGCAACACCACAACTGGTTTCACGATTACTGGCTCCAGCCAAAATACCCTTACCGGCAACACCTCCAATAGTAACACCACCGCTGGTTTCACGGTCAGCACTTCTGCAGAGGCGAACACGCTCACCGGTAACGTGTCTGCTGGCAACGGTACGGCCGGTTTCTATGTAAGCACAAGCGCGACCAGGAACCTGTTCAGCAACAACGTGTCGCGTACGAACACTGCCGCAGGTTTCAATATCCAAGCGGACGGCAACAATGTGACAGGTAACCTCATATCGGGCAACGTGCAGCAGGGTATCATTGTCGACAATTCCAACACCATCATTACCAACAACAAGCTGTATGATAACGGCGGTAGCGGCGCTAACAGTAGTATCCAGGTATCTGCCACCGGTACAAACAACACACTCACGAACAATGAAATCAGCGATACCGCTGGTACTGGGCATGCCATCGTCCTCGATAGCGGTTCAAGCGGCAACAAGCTTGGCGGCAACACCTATTCTGGGACGGGAGCTACCGATATACTGGATAACGGTACGAGTACTGCCTACATAGGCCAAACGCTTAGCTCGAGCTACGCTATTCAGCCAGCTGCCAATATCACCATCGGCTCTGGCTCTACCACTACCACCATCCAGGGCAATACCGCAGTTACACTCAGTGGCACAACTGGCTCGACACTCGTCTGTCAGAACGGCTCAGGTTACCTGAGCACTTGTGATGTTTCGGCAACATCTGGATTCATCCAAAACCAGTACGCATCTGCTCAGACAGGCAACCTCTGGGTCAGCGGCAACATACAAGCAGCGTATGTGTATTCTGATAATTTTGACAGCGCCTCTGGCGGGACGCTGACTATTGGTGACAACGCCTCGGATATCCAACTGGGGAGCGGTGGTGTCGGTTCCACATTCAATGGTAGTGTCACGCTCGCCTCGGCCCAGAGCCTGACCTTCGTTTCCGGCACTGGAAATTTCAATCAGTCTGCTAGCTCGGGTACATTTGCAACAGGCACTGGTACAGTCAGCCTCAACGGCAACACCACCGTAGCCTCAGGCAAAACCATCCGTGTCACGGGTGGTACGCACAACAGCGTCAGTCCAACCGCGGAAGGTCAGCTCTACTTCGATACCGATACTCATCAGCTCCTCACGGCCATTTACAACACAGACACAAGCAGTTACCAGTGGAAGGCAGCTGCTGCCAACAACGCAATTTACGTAGCCGCCAGTGATAGTAGCGATGCTGACAAAGCTGCAGCAGACTACGTGGCCGATGGTACTGCCGACCAGGTAGAGATCAACTACGCACTTGATCAAGCGGATCCCTACGGCGCAGGACGCCTTAACGCAAAAGTCTACTTATTCCCGGGTACTTACCACGCGGCAGGGAGCATTGTAGTGCATGAAGGCACTACGCTCAGTGGTGTGTGGACTGCCGGTGCAGCAGGTGGTACGTCGATTGCGCTAGAAGTTGGCTCTGGAACAGACAATCTGATAGAACCAGACGGGCCTGCAACCATAGAAGGCGTTTATTTATCAGGTAGTGCTGGCACCGGTGGTAGTCAAAATGCAATCTATAGTGACTACGCATTAACGCTGAATAATGTACGATCATCGGGATTTTCATATGGCTACGATCTCTACCACACAACAGATACGGTATATGTTGATAACGTTTCATTCCAGTCAGCGTACTTTGATTCGGACGAAGTAAACAAGATCACTGATAGTACGATTACCACTGTAGACTTTACTAGCTCACTCGTTTACCACGCTACTGACTCGTACTTTTCAACGATTACAACCGACAGTTCGTATCTGTATGACTTTAGCTCTAACTATGTAACTGGCACGTTTACGTTGGCCACAGACTCATTTGGCCGATTATTGGGTAACCACTTCTCACAAGTTGTTGTGTCGGACGCTCTTAGCGGTGGTGACGCGTCGAAAGCGTTAATAGGTAATACTTTCTGGCCATCTGGGGGTGGCATTGGGCTGACGCTAACCAACAGCGATGATGTCCAGGTTACCAATAATGATTTCCAATATGTCTCGTCTGCGACTGCAATCAGTATTTCTAGCGATTCAAACAGAACCTACCTATCAAACAACACCATGGAAAGTGGGTTATCGATTAGTGATTCGGCGACGGATACGATATATTCTGGCCAGCTAGATAGCTACGCAGGTTCAGGCAACTACACCGTTCAGCCGGCGGGTACCATTCAGCTTAATTCGAATACGACTATACAATCATCTAATGCTAACGCCTTCCAGTTGCAGAATTCGGCAAGCTCTCAGGTGATAAACGTAGACACGGCATTTCTCAATAGCAGTCTGGTGGACCAAGCTGTCGAAGAAACTACGGGCGATACCGTAGCCCTCGACACCGGTTACTGGGCTGGCACCGGCGGCTCAGCCACACCTGTCTCTGACACGAGCGTGAAGTACTACGGCGTATCGTCTGTGAAGACCACCACCACCAGTGCCGGCAGCGGTGCCAAGTACTACTTCCAGACTGGTAGCCTGCCGTCAACAAATACAGCATACTCTGTAAGCTTTGTAGCCCGATTCAGTAGCACTATCGGTGGCTTGAATGTTAAATATAGCCCGGATGGCGGTACGACTGTCGTTAACTGTAACTGGTGGTTGGCCACTAATGTGACTCCTGGTACGGCCGCGAATACTTGGTACGACATTAGTTGTGGCTTTACGAGTCCATCAAGCCCAGCAGCAACAGCGGGGCAGTCATATCTGACATTTACCCAAACCGACACGACGGCTCGCAGTATATGGATAGATGGTTTACGCGTGGTGCCGTCCGACTATGTTACCAGTACCAAATACAGCGAAAACCGTGTTTTGCTAGGTAACTCTGCTACAAATGTGGTTGTCGGCATGAACCAAAGTGACCTATCAAACGAAAATGCCTACCAGGTTGCGAACGCCAACCTATTTGTACAGCAGACTGGTCTGGGCTCTGGCCTCATCGTGCGAGGCTCACAGACCAACGCTAGCAGGTGGGATGTCGGTGAGCTCTTTGCAGTCAAAGCATCCGACAACACCAACATCTTGAAGGTTAACGGATACACCAAGGCAGCAACGGTTAGTGGTGGTAGTAGCTTCTGGAACGCGGCCGCCCTGACTGTTGGCCTTACGGACAACGCAGCGACCGCACTTCGGGTGCAGGATGCCAGTGCCAATGAAATCCTCGGTGTGACGGTAGATGGTTTGACTCTAACATCCCAGAGTGATGCCTACTCAGTAAACAGTACCCTGATCAATAACAGTAGTGACTTTACGACCGGTGGCTGGAGCGGCTCTGGTTGGACGTTTGCCGCAAGTGGTGCCACCCACACGTCTGGTTCTACGGCAGCAACAAGTACAAGCTATACTGCTACAGCAGGCCACAGCTATCGTCTTCAATTCGATGTCACAGGATCGGACCCCTTAGGCGGTGGTTCGTGTAGTGACGGTACCTACCTACGACCGAAGATTGGCGGGCGCTACGGTAGTAAAGTTGCATCCGGTAGCTCATGTAGTGGAACCTATACCCAGTTCATCGTGAATACAACCAGTACTACCAGTCTGTCGTTTGAATTTTCAAACTATACAACAGCATGGACGGGTAAGATTACTAATGTCACACTACAAGACGTAACGCTGACTGACAGTTCAACACTACTGGTACAAGATGCCAGTGCAAGCAAATCTTTGACCTACTCTTCGCTCTACGGTGAGTTCGTTCTTGGTACTGATTCACTGACAACCGGGAAGGCGCAGCTGCGCGTTGTGAATAGTAGTTCGGGCGGATACGGTTTCGGTATCCAGAATAACGGCACCTTGATCAAGCTTTCAACCACCGCAGCTGATGACCAACTTGGCTCATTCACTTGGGATCCATTACAGTTCGATGTTACCAATACTGCAGTAATCGTTGGCGGGACACTACGTAGTCAAACGAGTACTGACCTGAATATTACTGCAGGTTCTACCGGTGGTTCAGCAATATATTTGAATGCAAATGCAGGCTCCTCATCGGATGGTGTGGTTATCACAAATGGATTATTGCGCAGTGGTGCCTCGACGGACCTAACTCTGCAAACCGGAACAGGCGGAGCATCGAACCTTATCATTGATGCTGCAAATATCGACTTTACTCAAGCGTTGGGCAGCGGCAACGGTGTGACCGCAGTTTGTATCAACGGTTCTAACCGTCTGAAGGCTGCCACCAGTACTTGTGCCAACCCTTCATCAGCTGCGTTCAAGACGAACGTCATTGATATGGGTGATGCATTAGGCCTACTCGGACAGCTACGACCGGTCAGCTTCACTTGGAAAGATTCAGTTCGTTACACTGCCCAAAACGGTGGTAAAGATGACTTCGGCCTCATCGCGCAAGAGGTTGAGAGTGTCATTCCTACACTTGTTTCGTACAACGAGGATGGGAGCGTCCAAGGTCTAAACTATTCTGGCTTCGTTCCGTTCCTGATCAAGGGCGTCCAAGAACAGCAGGCACAGATACAGGGCCTACAGTCTCAGGCGGTGAGCCTCCAAGCCGCTGTTGATCAACAGCAGAACCAGATTGATGCGACGGTTAACACCAACAGCCAACAGCAGACTTCGATCAATAACCTTAATAACGATGTCTCATCACTGCAACAGAGTGTAGGCGCGATAGACCTGACAGGCGGTGGTATGAACATCGCCGTCGACCAGGCAACATTCAACGGTAACGTCGTGACCAATGGTAACCTAAACGTCTCTGGCGCCTCGACACTTACCAGCCTGACAGTAACCAACAGTGTGTCTATCCAAAACAACCTCACGGTCACTGGCAATATTTCTACCAAGAATATTACCGTTAACGGTCACGTTATCACCGCGGGTAACGCACCACAGATCATGGTTGGTGATGGTGCGGGAGTGGCGGACGCGGGAGGCAATATCCCGGCACCCGTCGCAACTGTTACCGGTAACGACACTAGTGGTACCATCAGCGTTACAACAGGTGCTAACGGCTCAGCCGATGTGCTCGTAAACATCTCGTTCGATCAACAGTTCGGCGGTGTGCCACGCATTGTTCTAACGCCAGCTAACCACAACAGTGTTGGCCTGGGTGCGTACTACGACGCGACGAATACTACACAGTCTGGCTTTGATCTGTTGGTAGACAACGCTCCACAAGCCGGCAAGACATACCAGTTCACCTACTACATCGTCCAGTAAGGGGTAGGGCGGTCTGCTGGAAGGGTTTGTGGCACTAGGTCCGGCTATTTGTGACCGGCATGCGCACTCAGGGCAGTAAGTAGGAAAGTCTAACCCGCTGCATGATCGATCCGTAGCTAATATTGTAAACGCAATAAGCTGTACGGGTCGGGGTAGAGATGCACGGGTAGACCGCTCTCGATGAAGCAACGAAGCTAGAAGGATCTTCATAGTAGGCTCTGTGCTGATAGTTTCCAGATCTGCCGTGACTAAGTCACGATTCCGATACTATCGAGTAGGTCCTCAGTCCAAGACATCAACAAGTGCCGTGTCGCAAAACACAACAAAAGACGTCGGCTCACTATAGCCAGCTGACGAGCCCGCAAGATTGTCGATATTGATCTAACATCTACCACACCTTTGACAAGAGGGCAGTCCTGACCATTCAATATTTAACAGCTAGTATCCTGCTACTAGTATTATAATGCTAGTTTACAGATGAGCCTGAACAGTGTGAAAAGTTTCCGCTTATGGTGGTTTCATGGTAGGCTAAAGGCAAGTGGGAACAGATACAAACTATGGGTAAAATCATTGCCATCCTAAACCAAAAAGGGGGAGTCGGTAAAACGACGACTGCTATTAACGTGGGCGCCTATTTGGCCAAACTTGGTCATCATGTCTTGGTGCTGGATTTGGATCCGCAAGGTAATGCCACGAGTGGGCTGGGTGTCGAAAAACAGCCCGGCCACATCGGCACTTACCAATTGATGCTCGGTAAAGCGCCACTCATTGATGTCGTAAAACCTGTCGAAGCGAAACTACATGTTGTCCCAACGGGTGCGGAGTTGGCTGCATTAGAGGTTGAGCTGGTCGAAGAGCCTGACCGGGAACGTGCCTTGGCCCGTGCACTCGCCAATCACCAATACGACTATGTTTTGATTGATTGCCCGCCAGCATTGAGTCTATTGACCGTTAATGCACTGACGGCGGCGGACAGTGTTTTGATACCGGTGCAGGCAGAGTACTACGCACTAGAGGGGTTGAGCCAGTTATTGAATGTAGTGCAGATGGTGCGGGGTGGCCTAAATCCGCAGTTGGAACTATTGGGTGTCGTCATGACCATGTACGACCCCAGGACTTCATTATCAACGCAGGTCAAAGACGAGGTTTCGCAGCATTTTGGCGACAAAGTATTCGATGTGGTGGTGCCACGTAATGTTCGCTTGGCTGAGGCGCCTAGCCATGGCAAGCATATTTTTGAGCATGACCGCTGGAGTAAGGGCGCCAAAGCCTACAAACATTTAGCGAAAGAAGTTCACAAACGATCACAGGGGAGTATGACCGATGGCAGCTAAGCCAAAATCAGGACTGGGCAGGGGTTTTGACTCGCTGATTCCGCAAAATTTTGATGATTCCATTTTGCTGGATGAGGGCGAGCGAGTGCATAAGATTGCCATCGAAAAATTGGTCGCGAATAGTGATCAGCCGAGGCAGCATTTTGACGAAGAAGCATTGGTGGAGCTGGCCAGTTCCATAAAACGGCACGGTATTTTACAGCCACTGGTCGTGACGGAAATAGGTGAAGGGAAGTATCGCATCGTAGCGGGTGAGCGACGTTGGCGCGCTGCGACCAAAGCCAAATTAACATCGGTGCCTGTGATAGTAAGGACCCTGAAAGAGCACGAAGAATTAGAGCTTGCGCTGGTTGAAAATGTTCAGCGCGTTGACCTGTCTCCGCTCGAACAAGCTGCCTCGATTGACAGGCTGCGATCACAATTTAATTTGACGCTCGCTGATATAGCCCAGCGATTGGGTAAGGCGGTCTCGAGCGTCAGTAACACCGAGCGGCTACTGAAATTACCCGATGCTGCCAAGAAAGCTTTGTTCGAAGAGAAGATTAGTGAAGGTCATGCCCGGATGATTTTATCCCTAGCTGGACAGGCTGAACACCAAGCGGTGTTGTTGGACTCGATCCTAAAACAGGGGTGGTCCGTGCGTCAGGCGGAGCGATATGTCTTGGGCGTTAAGTCTGGCGCGCAGGAAGTAAAGGCCGTCAAAGAAAGAGTCTCGACTGAAACAGCCGAGACTAAGATGTTAACCAAGCGATTTGCGACACCAGTACATATTCGTCGTACCGCCAAAGGTGGTAAGTTAGAGATTGCCTTTAAGAGCGATGATGATCTGGCCCGGATTATCGAACTCTTATCAGACTAAATAGGTATGTCGTTCCCTCTGGCGGGAACCGGCCAGTTACTTTCTGTATCGACAGAAAGTAACCAAAGAACCTTAGGCCAACTCTTTGGCTCTCGGTAAACATGCTGTAAAGCCTGACAACCATCAAAACATCTCCTCCTTTCATAAAGGCCACTGGCCTTTATTCCAGTCGTCAAACAGAGTTTTGATGCCCCAAGGGAAGTTGTCAGTTCTACCAACAGTTTAGTCAGGAACGTCGAGACGGCCATTAGCCCCAAGTCGGTGCTAGTATCTGCCACTTAAGTGAAATATATTTTGATAACTTGGGACTGTTCGGCATGCGGAGCTGTCCCGGCGCAGTTGTTGTCAATAACTACAACTTCCGGTGAGGCGGGTCGAGCTTGTTTGACGACTGGAGGATATGCCAGTGGCATATCTGGAAGGAGGAGTTCTCGACCCGGTTGTAGGTTTTGACAATTACTGCCCGAGATAGTGGAGCCTAGCCGTGATTTTTTGCTTACTTTTGTATTGAGACAAAAGTAAGGCTTTGGTTCTTTAGCCAAAGAACCTTAGAACTTTTCGATATTACCGACAGGGTAAATGCGGGCCACAAGCTTGCCCACAACACTGTTGACTGGGATTGGCCCAAAAGAACGTGAGTCGTATGAGTTGCCTCGATTGTCTCCGCAGACAAAGATTTCATCATCGTTCAACGTGATATCGATGTTGCCCGAAGTGTAGGGTATAGTTGTCTCGCTGCCGTACGGCAGGGCTTTGTCTGGCTGAAAACCAGTCGGGTGTTCGCTGTTATAGACAGTAATTATGCCGTCTTTTACGACGACATGGTCGCCAGGTAAGCCAATAACGCGCTTTATCAGCTGCTTGACGTCTGGATTAATGGTATCTGCAAGGCCTTCTTCGTCAAAGACGATAATATCACCTCGATTTGGGACATAGTTATGGCCAGTGACTCGGGACCAAGTGCGGGGTAATTTCCAGATGATGAGGCGATCCTGGTTGTCTAGTGTCACCTCCATACTCTCGCCACTAACTTCATAGGACTGGAACACAAAGCCAATCAAAGCCAGCGCTATCAGCAGCGCCGTCGCGAGTACTCCTATAGTTGAGAGTAGTTCGCGAAACGCCGAGCGAGAGCCTGGTGTTTTGCCAGACGGATCACCGACAACAACTGATGGCTGTTGCGAGTTTGCTGGTGATTTTTGTTCCATACAAAACTCAACTATAGCGGAAATGATACAAGAATGCACATGTAACAGGGGAGAAAATACTGAAAATGGACTTTGCCCATAGCACCATAACCGGTATACTAGTTTGTAGAGTTTTTCGGATATGGACAAAAATTTTCAAAGTCCACGCCGGCCAATGAGTCAGCGTGTGAGCATAGATGGTTTTAGCACAGGGTCCCGTCCGGTCAGTCGACCGGTTATTCGACTTGACCGTGAGTTTGCACGACGCGGAACCGTTCGGCCAATGCAGTCGGTTGCTGCTAATCCAGCTGATAACGCACCGCAGATTCAACCTGTCCAGGAACAACCGGCGATTACGCGGCAGGCTCCAGTAACTAACAACGTTGCCGACCCGAGACCCTTGCCAAGGCTAAACATGGAGTTGCCAGGCAGCGAAACTGGCACCGTTAAGCACCCGGTCTTTAGGCTGAGGCTCGGAATCTTGCGCCACTGGGCGTTCCGGGCAAGTGTTGGGGCGTTGATCCTCATCCTGGTAACTGGATTACTATTGTTTACGCAAGGATTTTTCAGTGCTCAAAAAGTGTTTAAGGGTGGTGCACATGCCGCTGCGCTACAGGCGAACGTCAATCCAAACCTACTAAAAGGCGAGGGTGACGGGCGAATCAACATTCTACTACTCGGTAACGGTGGCCCAGGCCACGACGGTCCCGATCTGACAGATACAATGATGGTCGCCAGTGTCGATCCAGTTAATGGCAGTGCAGTGTTACTGAGTGTGCCTCGTGATTTGTGGGTAGCGGTGCCGGGTTATGGCAATATGAAAATCAATGCCGCCTACGCCATGGGTAAATACAAGAGCCTAGGCAAATGGGATGCCAGTAACAGCGATACCGCAGCAGTACGGGCGGGCTTCAAGACAGCGGATCAGGTAGTAGAAGAAGTTTTGGGCATAGATATTCACTACAATATGGTCGTTAACTTTAGCGCATTTAAGAAGGGTGTTGATGCGGTTGGCGGCATAACGGTTAATGTGCCGGAACAGCTCTATGACCGGTCGATGGCGTGGGAGAACCACTGGAATCCGGTACTTGCCAAGGCGGGTATACAAGAGTTTGATGGCAAAAAAGCATTACTGTATGTACGTTCTCGTCACAGTAGTTCTGATTTCGCTCGCTCCGAACGTCAGCGCGCCGTCATTGTGGCATTAAAACAGAAGGCAGTTAGTCTTGGCACGTTGAGCAATCCACTCAAAATATCTCAGTTAATGAATGCGTTTGGTAGTAACGTCGTAACCGATTTGAGTTTGAACGATGCAGCGCGACTGTATCAATTAACACAGGGTATTGCATCGGATCACGTGCGTTCCGTAGGGCTGACGGACGAGGCAAATCCATTGGTTACTACTGGCCGTGTTGGCAATCAGTCAATCGTGAAGCCATTGGCTGGTCTATTTGATTACAAGGCTATTCACTTACTGGTGCGCAAGGAGTTGCCAGACGGTTATATCGTCAAGGAAAACTCGCCCATTACTATATATAACGGTACTCACATCGAAGGTCTGGCAACCAGTGTTGGCCAGGATTTGAAGTCATACGGCTACAATGTTCGGTCAGTTGCAAACGCACCAACCAAGACGTATCAACAGACCATATTAGTTGATCTTACCGCTGGCAAGGCAACGTACACCAAGCACTATCTAGAACAAAGGTTTGGCGTTAAGGCAACCCAAAAGTTGCCGTCGACTATACAGAATGATGGCTCACGCTTTATACTGATACTCGGAAGTGATGAGACCTCTAGTCAATAAAATCAAACCCACCAAGGGCTTTTCGGCAGTTCTACACGCAGGATTGGTGCTTTTACTACCGATACTGTTGTTTATCCTAGCGCGACTTGGCGACCAGTTTATTGCCGTGTCGTTTGGCCTGGTATTGCTCAGTAAATGGCGCATGTTTGCGGTACGGCCCCGTTTTTGGGCGGCAATCATTCGGGCAAACTCAATCGATATGTTGGTTGGCGCATCAACGGTGGTATTTTTACAGCATAGCGCCGGTAGTTTTTGGCTACAGCTGTTTTGGGCAGCTGCATATGCCGGCTGGCTATTGCTACTAAAACCCCGTGCGGGATTGTTGATGATTTCTATCCAAGCATTTGTCGGCCAACTAGTGGGCTTTATGGCTCTATTTTTGGCACTACCAAACGCAGCCATGGCTTGGCTTGTAGTATTGTCTGGCCTAATTTGTTTTGTGTCGGCAAGGCACTTTTTTGACGCCTTTGAGGAACCATACTCCAAAATGCTAGCCTACTTGTGGGCGTATTTTGGAGCAGCCTTGGTATGGGTAATGAGTCACTGGTTGTTGTTCTACGGTGTTGTTTCGCAGCCAACCCTCATCTTGACGACGGTGGGTTACGGCCTGGCAGCACTCTATTATTTTGATCATAGTGGCAAACTCAGCACGTTGCTACGTCGTCAGTTCGTGTTTATCATGATCGCAATCATCCTAGTTATCATCACTTTCTCAGATTGGGGCGATAAAGTAGTGTAGTTATGAAGCCAGATGCAAAAGAAACTCCAAGCAAAATAGAAAAAACACCATCAGCTAAACCAGCTACCGTCTCAACCAAGCAACCAAAGACTCAGGTTTGGGCGTCATCTGCCGGGAGGATGGCCGGCAGTATGAAAAGCTCAGTATCACAACAGTCCCAACGTGGCCTACTAGCGGTAGTCATTATAGTGCTTTTCGCCGGTGGCGCAGGCTATATGGGCGGCGTTATCGCCACCAACACCAGTAACAGTGTTATCACGGGTTCATTGTCCGACCAGAAAAAGATTGTCACTAACGAAAGTCAGCTGATTAGCCAGATATCCAAAACGGTAGGTCCGAGTGTGGTCTCGGTGAATGCATCGATTACGTCTACCACGAGTGACTTCTTTGGCTACAGTCAGGATCAGACTCAGGAGGGCGCGGGCACCGGACTGATTATTACCAAGACAGGTATCATCATGACGAACCGTCACGTTGTTCCTGCCGGCACTAGCAAGGTTAGTGTCACGCTGGCAGATGGCACGACGTACGATAACGTCAAAGTTCTAGGGAGAACTAACTCTGGTGACAGCCTAGACGTGGCCTTCTTGCAGATATCAGATCTGAAGGGCAAGCAATTAACCCCGGCAGTACTTGGTGATTCATCTGAGGCGGAAGTGGGAGATTCAGTGGTGGCTATCGGCAACGCGCTGGGCGAGTTCCAGAACACAGTGACTTCGGGTATCATTTCTGGCTTTGGTCGTAGCGTGCAGGCAAGCAGTGGCAGTAGTGCTAACGCCAGCAGTGAAGATCTTGATGACTTGATTCAAACTGATGCAGCCATTAACGAGGGAAATTCAGGCGGGCCTCTGGTTAATTTGAATGGTCAAGTCATCGGCATCAACACGGCGATTGCGTCGAACGCCGAGAACATTGGTTTTAGTATCCCAATTAACGATCTCAAAGGGTTGATTAAGCAAGTGCTGCAGACCGGTAAACTCGAACGACCCTACCTGGGCATCCGTTACGTGCCACTGACAAAAAGCATCGCCAAACAATATGGCTTGGACCAGACACAGGGCGCTTATATCGTCCCGCAGAGTCAATCGTATACTGGTCAGGATCCAATTCTTAGCGGTAGTCCAGCCGACAAGGCCGGCCTGATCGGTGGCGATGTCATCACCAAGATTGACGGTAAGACAATTGATACTAGTCACAGCTTAACATCGCTGCTCAACAACTACTTACCGGGCGATGAGGTGCATTTAACAGTGGTGCGCAACGGCAAGACCATGGATATTACGGCGACGTTAGGCAAAGCATCTAGCTAAGTTTGAATGAATAACTGAATGAAGTCGTCGGTTTTCTCTAGAGTATAGCCGTGTTTGCGAGCAAGTGTTGCCAGCTGGTGATGCTGGGTTGGGAGTGACTCGGTCAGGATATAACTTGGTTTTGATTTGCGCTTGTTGACCTGTTCGAAAAGTTTGAGGTATAGGTCTAGGCCGTCCAGCCCACCGAAGATTGCGAGTCTCGGTTCGTGTGTAGCAGCAGTGTTAATATGAAATGACTCAGGTACGTAGGGAAGGTTGCAGAGCAGTAAGTCGAAGTGTTCGTCAGTGGCTTTGAGGAGGTCACTTTGTAGGACCTGAACATCAACTTTGTGCTGCTGGGCATTTTTTTGGCTGACAGCCAGTGCGTCTGCATCAATTTCTAGTAACGTAACATGGCTATTGGGTAATTCGTGTTTTGCGGTGATGCCTAGTGCACCGCTGCCACTGCCAACGTCAGCGATTTTGGGCGCTTTGGGCTTTAACTTCAGTAATAAATCAATCATGGTTTCTGATTCGGGGCGGGGCTCCAGTACGCGCTCATCTATATAGAATGCACGGCCATAGAATTCGCTCTTTTTTCGTAGGTAGGCGAGGGGGGTATGATTGGCTCTGTTGGCAATTAATTCATCGAGTATTTGTCTCTCTACCTCTGTTAATATTCTTTCCGGTTGTGCTAGTATCTGAGTACGATTTGTGTTCAATATGTCTTCCAGTAGCACCAAACAATCCAGTCTTGCAGTGGACACATCGGCAGCTTGAAGCATATCGATTGAACGTTTTAGCCAAGCCTCAATTGTCATATTATTCCTGACTGAGCAGTTCGTGTTCGGCGTTTTGAAGGTTTTCGATCAGGTCATCGATGTTGCCATCAAGGGCGCTCGGAATATTGCTGCGTGAGTAGCTAATGCGGTGATCGGTAATGCGGTCTTGCGGGAAGTTATACGTACGGATCTTTTCGCTGCGGTCGCCAGAGCCAATTAGTTTCTTGCGAGCATCACTGAGGTTTTTTTGCTCCTCGTCGATTTTTTGTTGGAGCAGGCGAGAACGCAAAATGCCCATGGCCTTGTCTTTGTTTTTGATCTGGGACTTCTCGTCTTGGTTGGTTACGACCAGGCCTGATGGAATGTGTGTAATACGTACGGCTGAGTCAGTCGTGTTGACTGACTGGCCACCGTGGCCACCACTGCGGAAGACATCAATACGAAGGTCGTTGGGATTGATTTCGATATCTGTTTCTTCGGCTTCGGGCAGAACAGCAACAGTGACAGTGGAGGTGTGAATACGCCCCTGACTTTCGGTGACCGGCACACGTTGCACACGGTGGACGCCAGCCTCGAACTTGAGGTTCTTGTACGCATCATCACCCTTGATCATAAAGATAATCTCCTTAAAACCGCCGGCTTCAGAAGGGCTTTCGCTGACCAGCTCAGATTTGTAACCGTGAGTTTCGGCCCAGCGAATATACATGCGGTACAGCTCGCCGGCAAAAAGCGAGGATTCATCACCACCAGCTGCGGCGCGGATTTCTAAGATGACGTCACGGTCGTTATTGGGGTCTTGCGGTGTAAGGGCCTCTGTTAAGGTGGCTTGATTAGCCTCGATTCGTGGTTCAATTTCATCGAGTTCGGCTCGCGCCAGTTCAGCCAGTTCAGCATTTCCAGCAGTAGACATTTCTTTGGCTTGAGCTCTGGCATCATTGAGATGTTGGCGCTCATCGAAAAGCGCAATCAGTTCGTC
>JAGQNT010000028.1 GCA_020427965.1 Candidatus Saccharimonadota bacterium
GTCATCAGGGGTCGAGTGTGGTGTCGTTCGAAAGGTCTTGGCGCACTGAGTATTTCTGCCAAAGGGTTTGGTCTGATCTTTTCCCGTTGCAAAGTTATGGGTGATACCAGTGGAACCGGGCGACTGTGATTCTCGGGTTCCGGGCCACGTGTTTTCGTTGCGCTGACCAGCCCCAGCACTTCCACGGTGATTTTCTGCACGTTCTCGTGGCGTTGGCCATCTGGCGGCACCACTAGGATCGCAAATCGGGGGCCAGTCCCATTCAGGTAGGCCCGCCCGGGGGCGTCGCCCGAAACCCGGTTTTCCACCCGGGCGACCTTTGACTGAAGTTTTCTAAGTTTTTGCTCTAGAGACCTGTGTGGTTTTATGGGTGTAAACGATAGAGTACGATTGTCCAAAGAAAGCTGCACAAATATTGAGTGGAGAAACTTTTGGTTATGACGTCATCGGGACTGATGATGACGTCATCAAAAAATTGATGACGTCATCAGGGGTCGAGTGTGGTGTCGTTCGAAAGGTCTTGGCGCACTGAGTATTTCTGCCAAAGGGTTTGGTCTGATCTTTTCCCGTTGCAAAGTTATGGGTGATACAAGTGGAACCGGGCGACGGCTGATGATGTCATAGTGACGTCATAAGGGGAGTGTGGCCCACCCCCGCTGGTGTTTTTGGCTTCCCTTGGGGTGTGCGGTGTATTGGTATGGGCCCCTGTGGCCTTGTCCCAACTTTGTTTTTTTGGTGGCTGCAGAAACTATGTCTGGTGTTTTGGTGGCGTTGCGGAAATCAGCCCTATTAATAAGGAGGGTGCGGCGCAAAAGCCGGGCCGGGCGAGATCGTTTGGGTCTGTGTCCATTGGTTCGGACGGTTGCGTTGCCCTTCTGAGAAGTGGATGAAACTGGTGAAAACCCTTACTGTGGGCTCTGTTAAGCGTTTATCAGGTGCAGGCAGTGAGAAGTAGCCAGTATGGCTTATGCGTCTGTCGGGTCCAGCGCAGCTCTCGTGGCCGTTGCTGGCAAAAGTCTCTTGTTGTGTGTATTGATAGGCAGTCGTGCTACGCTGCTGTGGTAGTCTCTGGAGAACCAGTTCTCCTTCGTACGTGGTAGTGTGACTGAGCACTAGGTGAATAGTTCCCTTAGTAGGAGCAGTTCGACCCAGTCGCTCGCTTGTCTCCGCTACGTAGAGGCATCTTGAAGGCGTGGGAAAGTGAAGCCCGACTCGTCCGGCTGCGACCGATCGGTTGTGACTGGTACGTGACGGCTCTGTTGCATTGCTCAGTTGTGAATGAACCACTGGCCGCACTCGTACTCGTGCGTTTGTGTGCCTGTAGTGTGTTTGTCTCTTGCATGCACCTCGTGTGCGTGTATTGACGACAGAGTAGTTACCTGGTTGATCCTGCCAGTAGTCATATGCTTGTCTCAAAGATTAAGCCATGCATGTCTAAGTATAAGCACTTGTACTGTGAAACTGCGAATGGCTCATTAAATCAGTTATCGTTTATTCGA
>JAGQNT010000029.1 GCA_020427965.1 Candidatus Saccharimonadota bacterium
CGCCAAAATGGTTGCAAACCCTCTCCCAGCTTGCTATAATTTCCTAACTACGCCACCCTAGCTCAATCGGCAGAGCATACGCTTCGTAAGCGTGAGGTTAAGAGTTCAAGTCTCTTGGGTGGCTCTTAACACCTACAACAGCAATCGCCTCGTTCTATTACCTGCCAATTCTGCTGTTAATTTAATTTCCTCCCTCACCCCTGGCCGGCTTTCCCGGACCGACCAGGGGGAGCCCCGGAGGAACGCAATGGGCCACCCCGCCGTGGTTCCGCGCTCAGAACACGCCGCGACCTGTTGCACACAGGACGCCCTGCGAGCGGGGTAGCTGTTTTGTTAAGGGCCGACCATACTAAAGATATGATCAGCCAGGAAAATCCTTTACAGTCTCGTCTCGTTTAAGGCGTTTAGTCCTCTTCGGTCCCTTGTGCAGCCGCCTCCAAAATAGCTACTTCATGTGCTTGTCCAACTCGATTCATGTCAGGATGCGCTGCCTTTACTTTTTGGCTTGAATTTGATGTCTCCCATGAATTAAATCCTGTTGTTAACTACTGACACCGCCGCGCCTGCAAGCTGAAAGCAGGCGGTAGGATAATACTTCTTAACAAGTCATAGATTGGGATGCCATGAAAAGAATCAAGGGCAGAGCCAGGTTTTTCGCAGTCGTAGCGGTTCTTCTCGCTCTGTGCTGCGGTTTGATGGAAGTTTACAGTGCCCTTTATGCGCTGACTCCGGATGGAAAAGCCGAGGCCACAGCGCAAGTGGTGACTGAAACGGCTGAGGCGGCGGCGACGGCTACGGAAGCCGCAAAGCCGACTTCAACACCGACATTGACAAATACGCCGAGGCCGACGAGGACACCGAAGCCGACACGAACGCCACGATCCACGCGAACACCGAGGCCGACACAGACGCCAACGCTGACAGTGACACCACGCCCGACGCAATCACCGATGCCTACAGCGACACCGCGCCCACTGGCTACAGCAACCTTGCGGCCACTGCCAACCAACACGCCTGCGCCAGTTGGCCCCGTGTGTGATTGTTCCGCTGATACCAGAAATTGCAGTGGAAACAACGCTTTTGCCACACATGCGGAAGCGCAGGCGTGCTTCAACTATTGTATGCAAACAGTCGGATACGACATTCACAAGTTGGATGGCAACAACGATGGCATTGCTTGTGAGGATTTGCCTTAGATTTAATTGTTAACTACTGACACCGCTTTCAGCTTGCCGGCGGGAGCGGCGTCAGGTGTTAGGGCGAGCTAGAAATAGCTCGCAATCAAATCGAGACCTTCTGTGCTTTGCGCAGAGGGTCTTTTTTTATGTCACAACCGGCAAGGCTGCGTTAACAATATCTTGGCTTGGAGCGGGGGGGTATGCGATCAGGTCTGCGAGGGTACAGCCATTTTCTAGCTGTCCATCAAAATAGTCAACCAGCTTGATTAAGATGTCGCTATCAAAGCGACCCGTTTTCCCCTGCACAAACCGAGAAAGCGTTGATTCTGCAATGCCGATTGTTTCGGCTACTTCCTTCTGTGTCGGACGATACCCCTTCTCCAATTCCATGTGTGCCAAGAGACTGTTGAATCGAATCTCGATTTGATTGTCTTGAGCCATATTCTACCTCACCTCCTTCGGTTCATAGTTTCGTGATTCCAATAGTAGCAAACAAATTAGTACATGTCAAGATTGGATTGGTAAAATTGCTTGACATACATTGGCACTTGCGCTAATATACATAGCGTAAGTCGTGATTGTGTTAATGGTAAAGCGCACCTAGTATGCACTAATCACAAGTCCCCCCCCCCCCAGCGGGGCTTACCAAACAGGAAGGAACAGATGGAACCTAAATCCCCCAAAACGCTAACCATAGGAGAGCTACGAGAGCTACTGGGCGATTACGACCCCAACACACCCGTGCTGGTTTCCTACGACTACGGCGACTACTGGCACAACACC
>JAGQNT010000004.1 GCA_020427965.1 Candidatus Saccharimonadota bacterium
AACCTACCATTGTCAGATGCGACTGGAAACATCACTTAGTGGTTCATAATCCGGAACCACTCTCGGTCCGGCTCCGAAAATGTTGCGAACTAGCAGCTTGATGGACTTGATTATTAAAGACTTCCATTAACTCAATACACTGTTCGTGAATCTCCAGTGCTTCTTGTAGATCAGCCAACATGTATTCACCATGCGCAATGTAATTACGTGCCTTTAGTAACTTTTCATCGATCAACTTTTCTTTAGTTTCATAGAAAGAATAGTCAAAGTCAAGCATCGTAATAAGATTCCTAGGGCTATTTCATGTTGATAGAGCACCAATAAAGCGCAAAGAATGTTGCAAGTCAGAAGCGAAGTGGCGGAACGCATTGGGCATGTAGGACCAGCCTTCAAGGCGGAGCGCACTAATGATGGCATTGCGCAAAGCAGCCAAGGCTTGGGGTGCGTTGCCCGAACGCACTTGGGAAGCATCCTCGCCCATAGAGACATCGCGAATATAATGGGTAGCGTTTTCAATCGTCCAATGCCAACGCCAGAACTGTTCGAGGTCGGCGAGCGTGACAGTCTGACGTTCCAGGGAAGTGACACCAAAATGGACTTCTTGAGTGATAGCCTTCGTGCGCAACTCTTGGCGCCAACAGGTGCGGCGCAGCACTTGGGCCACGCCAGGCCAGGTGAGATAGTCATTGAGCGCAGTGGTGCTTTCTAAGGTGCGACGTTCGAGGCGGCCGTGGCCGCGTGTGTGCGTTTCATGGCGTTGATAGTCCCAGTACTCCTGTTCATAGCGATTGAGCGGCGGTAAAGCCTCAACTGCGTACTGGATGTCTTGATAAAGGGTGCGTTGATTGGGTTTGACCACCATCAGATAATGGCCATGCGCAGCTAGAATGGTTTCAGCCTCCCAACGTTGCGTATGAAGCGCATCCATCGTCATGAGACGACCCGCTAAAGGGACACAATTGAAGAGCGCTTTGGCCGCTTGTCGTTCATCATGTTTTTCCGCAACCTTGGTTTGGGCGAGCACCGTGGCGCTTTCATGACGCACGACACTGACGAGATGCACCTTCGCACCCGGCGTACTCGCACCGCATAGCGTTTTGCCGTCTAGGGCTTGCCCTTGTAGGCGTTCACCAGCCTGGGTGATGACACTCCCTGGAATGGGGTCGCCCTGATCAAGGGCTTGGGTATAGGCAGCCAGGCACGCTTCGAGCCCCCCTATCTCCACTTCACACAAGACGCGCCGCAACGTACTCAGACTGGGTAGGCACCGCCGTTTCGGTTGCAGTGTTGTGAGCAATTCGCCCTGCTGCTGTTGCAGCCAGTGATTCATCGCAGTCAACGAGCGTTGGCCCGCTAACAGGGCCGCCGCTAGCAACGTTAATAAGTAGAGCCATTCGTACCGCTTGCCTTGCGCATGACGCCCATCCGGCACATCCGCTAAAAAAGCGTACAATGTGGTATAGTTTTCTTTGCTCATCAGGTTCAATCCTTTCTCGTCTCGCAACTTCTTTGGATTTTACCTGATGAGTCCTCAAAATGAAATAGCCCTAGATAATTGCCAAAACCGCTTGATATTGGGCCAAAAGCGTTATATACTGGCGTGGCATTCGTTGAACAATCACCCCTTGGGAGTTGCCATATGAGCAGTCCACCCATCTCCACCCGGCCTGTCGCCCACCACGAGACGGTGTTGCGCGATAAATTTGCCGAAAGCGTCGTCGGCCAGAGCGAACTCATGGATAAGCTGGGCCAACAGATGA
>JAGQNT010000030.1 GCA_020427965.1 Candidatus Saccharimonadota bacterium
ACTGTAAAAAACAGCGGGACGCTCTTAAGAGCGTCCCGCTGTTTTTATGTCTGACTCACTCACAATCGTCCAACCGGCGAGGACATCGTCACTCTCTATGCTCCAACTACTGCGATACCACCAGTAGGCAAAGCCCAATCCGTACGCCAACGGTACAGTGAAAAATGGTAATGGCGGCACCACCACTGAAGCATACGGAACTGTCGCAAACTGCGTAGCCACAACAATGATGTACCGCAAAGAAAGGTCTGCCAGCACACTGACATACATCGCCATCGCTGGAGCTAACATACCAACAAAACCAGTGATAAACGTGAGCAACATCGCTATCGGTACCATCGGAAGCACCAGGACATTAACAATCACTGCAATAAGAGAAAACTCACCAATTTGATAAAGCAGAATTGGCGCTACAAAGATTTGCGTTGCAACGGTAGCAGCTAGAAACTCTCGGGCACCAAACCAATCCGGTAGCCAGGTGATCCGAGCGATAATAGCTGGTGCTAAAAGGATGAGTCCAAGCGTCGCCATAAATGACAACTGAAATCCCACATCAAACGCCAGCAGATAGGGATTGGCAATAAGCATAATGGCTCCCGCTAGTACGAGGGCTCGAATGACAAAGTAGGTCCGTCCGGTGAGACTGAGCACCAGGAGAATGCCCGCCATTAAACTGGCACGCACCACGGTAGCACCCAGTCCCACTAAAAGAGCGAAGAGTGTGATAGCAACAATGCCAAACCCAACTTGCCAACGGCGCGGCAGGAGTGAGCCGAGGAGATACATGACAAACGCAACGACCAACATGACGTTGTAGCCTGAGAGCACAACAATGTGAATGATGCCGGTCTGACGAAACACCGTCTCAAGCTCTGAGCCCAAAGCCCGCTTCACGCCAAGCAGTAACCCTTCACCCAGACCTACCATCGGCTCTTCAACCACCTGTTCAAGCGCGTCCATGAAGGTGCGTTTGAAAGCGAACAGTTTAGTCAAAATAATATTGCCTGCTCCCTGTTCTGTTACTTCAACGTCACTGAAAGGCAATACATAGTTCACACCACGCGCCCGCAAGTAACCGGGATAGTTAAACGTACGCCCGAGGTCTGTCATAAACGGTTCTGGTTTTTCAAGTGTGCCACTCACCGTAACCACATCACCATAGGAGAATTGCTGAAAGCGGTCAGTGGTGACCAGAAGTAATTCGTCCTCGACCTGTACATACAAATGTGTCAGCTGTTCCCGCTCATCTGGTTCCCGCACAATCGTGCCTGTCACTGCAACCGCTTTACCCAAGCGAGTTTCGTACTGTAGTAGTACTTCAGACCAACTAGCAATTTCTAGTCGGAGTATGCCAGTTGCTAATCCCACAAAAATTACCGCTCCATAG
>JAGQNT010000031.1 GCA_020427965.1 Candidatus Saccharimonadota bacterium
CAAGTGATGCTTGATCTTGAGTGATGCGTCTGGGTAAACCTCCGCTGGCCGCTCTGGTGGTAGAGGGCATCGGTAATGCTGATACCGCCCCCGAAAGTCCCTAATCGCAAACGTCAATCCAAAAATCTCATGACCACATCGTGTGCATTCGTTCTGTCGCATGTTCTAATCCTCGTCTGGTAGTTCCCACGTCTCACCGTAACACCAGGAGTATGGTAGCTCTGCTAGTGCATCTTCAACATTCTGCCACAAATCGGATGGGCTATCAACTTCCTCATTGTCTACGGTAATCTCAATGGTGATGATTTTCATACACCCTCCGATGCGTCAATGCCAAGTGCCTTATAGGCATTCTCCACCGCACCAATCACAACGTCTGTCATCTTGACATCAAGCCCCACAGCTATGGTAGTCTGCACGTGCGTTCCGAATGCCGTGGGAACCAACACGAACGTGTCATACTTGCCTGCCTGATCTGTCTCATGAACCTGAATCGTGATCTTATCCATCATTCTATCTCCAACGCTGGTGTTACCATCATATTATCCACACTACGCACGTTATCATCACTAAGTAGAGTTTCCTCTACCCAGTCCATTGCACGGTCCATATCAGGAGCCGCTACCCGCACTTGAAGCGTCACGTAAAAGTCAGGCATCTTCCTCACCCTCGTCATCAATGTAGACCTCTGGCCGCTCATCGAACGGGAACAGGTCTGCCAAAGCATCGTACACCTTGCCCCGAGCATCCTCCAGGGAGTCTGCTGCAAGCTGAGAAATTGTTACCGTGAACCAAAACCGATCTGCCATTGTTCTGTCATCCTTTGCATCACTGCTTGTGCCCGCTTACTGGGCTGCTTCGTTAGGAATCCTCGCCGTACACCCTGCGAGTAGTCTAGTGGGCCATCAAACTGACCCGCTGTAGGATCATACACTTTGCCTGTACGAGAACGCAAGAACCAGTGGACCGTACCTCCCACCCGCATTGTATGGATGTGAAAGTACCACGGCATCCAATGGTACATAACTTCGGCCGCCACATAGCACTGCCCGTGAAGGATGTTGGGATGCCCTCGATACTCGGGCCGACGGTCCGTGTCCAGCAAGACCGTCTGCAAATGGTGCATGAATAGCTCGCACAGATTCACGTGGCATCTCCTTTGCACGGGTGAAGCGCTTACGGCTTCGAGGCTTGTAGGTCTTGCGGTAACCATACTCCAAACGAGCGGTCTTGTCAAGCGGCTGCATGG
>JAGQNT010000032.1 GCA_020427965.1 Candidatus Saccharimonadota bacterium
CATGGCTTTGAACTCAGCAGCAAACTCAAGGCAATGGCTGATGTTCCCATCATCTTCGTCACCTCGACCAGCGATACCGAAACGATTGTGCAAGGACTACGGCGATATGCCGAAGATTTTATCATTAAACCTTTTGAACTGCGCGAATTGGAGGCCCGCGTTCAGGCTGTGTTAGCCCGTATGCCCAGCTTTGACTACGCTAGTGAACCAATCATCAAAATAGATGAGCATCTGCAAGTTGATTTCGCCCATAATCGCGTTGTACTGGGCGGCAAATCCCTCAGTCTGACCCCGACCGAGTCCATACTCCTCCATGTGCTGCTTCGCAATGCCGGGCGTGTGGTTGAAAACCGGATGCTGATTTCGCGGGTATGGCCGACAGACAATGTAGGCGAAGACACCTTGCGCGTACACATGCACCGTCTGCGCCGCAAACTAGAATCAGACTCCCACCATCCACATTATGTCCGTACAGAACGCGGCATCGGCTATATATTCACCGTCCGTCCCCCGGAAGTAAAAGCTGAGACGGACAAAAGGCCGTAATTTGTAATGACTACAACGGAATACATTCCGTCCCATAGCGCAAACTTCTCGGATAGACCTTTGCCCGAATTGTTGCATTATCTGTTAGAAAATCTGATAGCGAGTGTTAGTGCGGACGAACTTTTTCTATATTCCTTTGACTCAAGTCTCGGCCATGCAGAAGCGTTGGCTGGATTTCCGCACGAACCGGATGAAAGCCTGAGACCTGTCATTGAGTCGCATCTGGCCGGTTCAGAAACCACCGCTCTGCTTAATATAGAGGGCATCCATCCCTCCTCTGGTCGGATGTGGCGCATATCTCATAATGAGGAGACGCTAGGCACACTGGTAATTTTGACGCACTTGGATTTTCTGAATATCGCAGCCGATCACAGCCACGTACAGTACTGCCTGATTATCGCAAAGCTATTATTACAACAACGCCGTTCACAAGACAATGAGATTATTGCCCATACCATACAAGAAATTGCAAATGGTTTGAGCAACGTGATGTCTCCGCAAAGCGTGATTGATCTTGTCTGTGAGCACCTACCAAGCGCCGATCTCAGCTTCTGTGGCTTGCTGCTCTACGGGCCACAGCAAGAAAGTCTGTTCGGCAGATCATTCAGTTATCTTGAGTTGCAAGGGTCTTGGTCCCAGCAACATGGAGCTGGTGTTGGACTGGGCGTTCGAGTCTATCTGGATCAGTACGCCGACCTGTTAGCAGAACTCCATAGCCACAAGATATGGCATATACCCGATATGACCACCTTCGCTCCCCGTTTCGATGCCCTGCTGCGCGCTACGATCAAAGGATCGAAGATTCAATCTATAGTCTTTATCACCCTCGAAGTTGGTGAGCAGCGATTAGGCGAGCTGATTATCGCAACACAGGACAAAGCCACATTCAGCGTCCATGAACTAAATATGTGGCTAGCGATCAGCAAACTCCTAGCACTCAGTGTCATGGCATACGTCTTGCAAGAGAGCAAAAACCTTGTACAGCGGTCTTGTGCCGCACTGCTCGATTCGGTAACGGACGGCATCGTGATGGTTCTTCCCAGCACGCATACACAAGGCAACGGTGGTGCCAGCGTGATGACCGTCAACAGTTACTTCAGCAACATGTTTCACCTCAGTGAATATAAAGCACAGGGCGTGACACTGTCCGAGCTGATCCATTTGATGCAGCTTCCTGAAGATGTTCGTCAAGAGCTTACGCACACCTGGCTGAGTGTCCCCTTGCGTGATCCTTCGACGCAACGCGGGGAATTTAGCATGGTGCATCCAGACGGATATTCCGTCATCATCGAGTGGCACAGTGCGCCACTTCAGCAAAGTCAGAAGGTCATGGGGCGTATCTTTATCTTCCACGATGTCACTGAAGATCGCTCGGCCAGCAGCTTACGCACCAATTTCATTTCCCGCATGTCACACGAGTTACGAACACCGCTTACCTCGATTCGCGGCTTCGCACAGGTCATGATTGATGATCTGCATGGCCAATTGTCACCACTCGCACTGGAA
>JAGQNT010000033.1 GCA_020427965.1 Candidatus Saccharimonadota bacterium
GTCCAGATACCCTGGGTATTGTGGCAGGGTCTCAAACAGACATAGGCATCCAAACCGTCCGAACCATTGGTACCATTGGTACCGTTTGTTCCGTCGACGCCGGCGGGGCCTCTTGGGCCTTCGCAACTACTGATGAACAGCAGTCCGAAGAAAAACATAGGCAGCGTCATGATTGCGAAGAACTTAATAACATTCTTCATACATCCAGCCTTTCTTTCTCATTGTTTTGATACAATTTGCACCTAATTCTTACAAAATTCTGACATCTTCTGGCTCAATGTAATCCTAAACCACTGTAAAAAAATGACGGCTGTCATGTGTTCAGGTCCAATGCACAGACAATAGCCCGCAATGCTCTGAAAGGATCGTCGCGTACTTGTCTATTTCTAATGAATTAGAATATTTACGTATAGACAGAAAACCAGGTGCGTAGCATAAAAGAAAACGTCCGCCGAACGGCGGACGTTTCAAAGCGATCAGTCTTATTCTGATTGACTATGGACGCGTACCCGTTGGAGTCCCGCCCATCGCCTCTATGGAATCATATATCAACTGGGCAGCGTACTTATAATTGTGATATCCATACCCTTTGGATCGAACCACGATGAAGTAGTTGTACAGCGCACCGGCATGGTCCTTCGGAATAGAAATGGAAATGTTGGAACTGCTCCAACGTCCCGTTGTCGAATTGAAGGAGGGTACCCGCTGCACGCGAACCGCGTCGTGATAGATATTGGCAAAACGCGTGGCGGCGCTGGAGCTCAGATTCGGATCCGACGTGGCGGCCACTGAATCGTTTGCAGCCGCGCTATTGTCCGTCTGGGTTAACAGTCCATTGGTGGCATTTGGAACTGCGCTCAGATCGTATGTATTGAACATATCCTGAAGCTGTTTCAACAAGGTTTCCAAATTGGCAACCGAGGTGGTTTGAATACCATCGATACTTGTGGCTCCGACATGGCAACCCGAAACCGCACAGGCTTCTACCTTGGGTTTGAAATCGTGGTTTGGATAACTGTCATTGTCCGTAATGGGCGTCATGTGGCAATTAACACAGGCCTTGGCGAGTACCGTAACATGCGTTGAACTGCTGTAGGTCTTGCCGGAAAACTCATAGCCGCCTTTGCCGGAGTACAAGTCTGCCCCCGGACCTTCGTGCGGACCCCAATGGGTCGAAGACATGGAGACGTTGGTTGTGTTGATATAATCTGTCACGTCCTTACGAGATTTGTGACAAACCAAACACGTGTTGCCGGTTCCATAGTTCGGCAATTGCGTTCCGGCGAGCGTTCCGGCCGCGGAGCTTTTCTCAATGAAAATCCCGGCCGTGGTCGAAACACGAAGAGGCAGATTACCCAATGTGTACATCACGTTCTTGTGATGATTGTCGGCATCGGTCTTGGCAACGTGGCAGGTAAGGCAGCGAATCTGGGCAAAATTGGCTTCCCCGTCGTAACCCGCTTCCGCCGCTTTGGACGTCGCAGTTACCAGGTAATTGATATGACCGAGTTCAGGACTGGTCAGCGTTCCGCCACTGGTGGCCATTCCATCCAGTCTGCTTCCAATCGCATCTTTTGAATGACAGGCTCCACAGGATCGGCCCGTATTGTTCGTAAACGTCTCCTGCTCTTCAACCAGCAGGATTTCGACAAAGTGGCGAGAATCATAATACTGTTCCCAAACTCCGCCGCTGTTGTGGCAAGGCGCCAAACACGCAATGGCGTCCACGCCGTTGGTTCCATTGGTGCCGTTTACACCATTCGTACCGTTGGTTCCATCCGTGCCCGCAGGACCCATTTTACCTCTTGGGCCTTCGCAACTGCTTATGAAAAGCAATCCGAACACGAACAGGGGCA
>JAGQNT010000034.1 GCA_020427965.1 Candidatus Saccharimonadota bacterium
AAAATAGATATGGACCTTTCCCCACCATCGAGATCTGCTCACCGCCATACCCTGTAATTCGTGTCCCAGCGGCAGTAAGACGCCCGCAAAAGTAGCCCGTATACCAGCCCTGCTCGGCCCGTAACCGGGGCAATAGCTGAAGCGAGTGTCCATCTGGGCTGTTTGCGTATGTGGAACCATCCCGATCAATTATCCGGTGTATGGCAGCGCCACACCCGCCGCAGGTTCCGTAGTACCCGCCACCCTGCTTTACGAACCGCCTGACGGAACTGACGTCGCAGCCTTCCCCATTCCTGCCTTGCCTGTAATTCCCTCCTGGAAACATTACGACATCAAACCGGTATTTTCTGCTGGAGTCTCTTAGCACCGAATCGCTTATGAACGAACTCCTTGAGATGCGGAATACGAATCCTGGTAAAAGCGAATTCTGATTGCAGTACCGCAGGCTCCTTTCGAAGCCTGTCGAATTGCCGTGAGGACCATGGTACATCAAGATGCGGATTGTCTTGATTTGGAATGTGACTCATGGACCTAAACGGCAAGGGCCTTGAGAAATCTAGACGCACTGCCACTCAAAAGGAATCGAATCCAGCAGCTACACCGCCCACTTTGAGCACGTCGCCTACTCCTTTTTGGGCACATCCGCAGGCACGGGACAAGCCTTGTTAACGTGGTAGCCTAGCTTCACGCTCAGTATCCGCGCGTTGCCTTCGTCTGCAATGAAGAGACGCTTGTCGGTGTGGCTTGCAACATAGGCACTGTGAAAAAGACCAACCTCGTCGCCACCAAGTGGAACCTTGCTCCCTGGGCCACTGCTATCTTCGTTACCGTACCGCCCGATGCGCAGGATGAGGTTGCCACAAGAGTCGAGTACCGCAATGCGGTAACGTTCGAGCTCTGGCACAAATGATCGGTTAAAGTAATCGAGGAAAAAGCGTGTGTTATGGCAAGCGCATCCGTACCCGCTGTTTTTCCCACAGAATCCGACGCCGCCGTAAAGCCAGACCATATTTTCAATCCAGGTTTGTTGCCCTTCGGTTGTCAGATCCGGTTGCCCCTTTGGTTCCTGCCCTTCTGGAATAGCCAGTGGCAGCCCATTCTTGCCAATGCTCAAGAGACGCGTTCGACACGGCACTGCCTTCATGAGGGTTCCCGTCCAGGCGTTAAAGTAGGGCTTATCCCCTACATACGCGTACTTGCATTAACTAAGTATAAACTATTTTCGGCATCAATACCAATTCCGTAGACATCGCGTAAGCCGGGCACAGCATCGTCGAATACCAACTTGCCGTGGCGATCGAAAATATGAACGTACGTTGGACCAGCACGACAGGCCATATTGCGACCGGGGTACAGCTTAAATTGATAGTTTGCACTCTTATGTACCTTCTTGATGTCATTGCGAGTTTCGGCAGCGGAGTAATATCCACAAACGACTGCAAGGTTATTTCGTACCGAGATAGCCATGCCTCCGTGGTGCCACAATCCATTGCTTGGTAAGTGCAGGCCGGAAATCACGCCTGTAACTTTTCGGTCTCTGCTCGAGCTAGTGTAAACCTCTTTGAATTCTTCCCCGTAATCCCATGGTACTTCACGCCA
>JAGQNT010000035.1 GCA_020427965.1 Candidatus Saccharimonadota bacterium
AATAGAATGTACGGTAACCAACGCACCTCTTTGTATGCACATCAGCAATAGCGAGCGGTCAATTGACCATCTCGAGGGAGCACTAAAAAAGGCGACGAAGAAGCGGGCGTTCTGGCCAGTCGCGATAGTGACGGCTGGCGGATTTGCCTGGTTTTTCATTGGGCTGGTCCAGACTGACTTTGGGAAAATGGGTGCGGCGACCCTGATCTATGTGCCGGGTTTTCTTATTTTGTTTCGTTTGATATGGCTCTCCGCCGGTGGGACTCGAGTCGTCGTCTGGCTGCGTCGGTTTCATAAGCGAGAACAATCGAGATTTCCCTTGCCCTCCTTGTTTCGCAGGGTTGGGTTTGCCTCGTTCCAAGTAGCGACGATTCAGGATACTCGCTTCAAGTACTCGTTCTTTACGGGCGTATCCAAATATCCGATCATTACGTATTTTGTGCTGTTGTTGGTTGCCACGCCGCTTGTGGTCGTGGCATTCGCCTTGGCAGCAAAAATCGTCGGCATCGATGGGCGTCAAGAGCCTTCAATGTGGTTGTATATGGATTCGGCACTTCTTAGTGTGCCGATTTCCTGGATAATCGTCTACCCACCGATTGGGTTGATCATTTACCTTCTGGCCCGGTGGCGCGGTACAGAGCGACTGAGAGCATCGACTCTTCAGCGCAGGATTTTGCGCTGGACAAATCGCATCAAGGGTGGCAAAGCACCACCGATCGTTGGGATGAAGGTTTTCAAATGCGACGATAGCTGTTGGCGTGACGCGGTTAGGACTGTCTTAGCGGAATGCGACGCGGCGATTGTCGATGTCAGTGAGCTCAACGACAACGTAAGGTGGGAGCTTAAACAATGCGTCGAGCTAGTCGGAGGCCCGAGAATCATTGCGGCCTACGCCGTTCAGCCAGCAGAGTATCCCGCAGATCCGCCCCGCTCTATCGTTGATGAAGTCGCCGAGGTCATTGGAGAAGAAGCCGTCTCAGAAATATGGTTCTGGGGATATCCCGAACCACTGCAGGTCAAACATCGCAAGCCCCACCTTGATGTTGAGCTTGAGTTGGGCCTCGAAGATACGCTAGAACAGACGTTCGAGGAGGTCTTCAGTGCACCAAATGTGTCCGTAGTCGAGTCCTCTAGCATCACTTGGAATTTGGGTAATATGATTGACTACATTAAGAGAAAGATTGTTGGTTCAATCGCGAAAGATATGCTTGCTCGATGTACCTTTTGTGCCAAGGAAGAATCTAGAGGTGTAGAACTTGTAAAAGGTCCAAGCGTAACTATCTGTCGTGAGTGTGTCGAAACTGCTATGGATGTGCTTTCCATAGAGCGCGTTGAATATAACGAAAACATTTGTGTATTCTGTGGGTGCGAAAACAATGAAGCAAATACTTTTATAGGTGATGGTCGCCATTCGATCTGCAACCAGTGCGTAGAAGAGAGTGCAATTCTAATGCACGATAATGGTTGCGAATTTACAAATATAAGAATCGAGGGTTCTGCATAACGAATAAGGATAGATCGTGCGCAGCCACGATCTGATCCGTTCGTTGGACAAGCCCGGACTAGGCTGTGTGAAAACGTCCCTTGCGGTATGATATAAGGATTGTTTTTCAATGCGATAGCTGCCATGAAGCGATTCATCGAAGGCGCCGGTCGGACCCAGGTCGCGTTGCTTCCCGAGAGCCTGGACGACTTTGTCTCCGAGAGCAATCCTGTCCGGGTCGTCGATGTCTTCGTCGATGTGACCTGCCCCCTGTAGCCGTACCAGCTATTCGGCAGGAAGCCCGGGCAGGTCAGATGAACTGAACCTGCGTAAGCTGGGCTTCGGAGGCGTCGA
>JAGQNT010000036.1 GCA_020427965.1 Candidatus Saccharimonadota bacterium
ATGTTAAAGGTGACCAAACCGAAACATAGCCCAAAAGGAGTTCCTCTTGCTCAAACTCATTGTACACCAATCACCAGTGCTCATCGGATTTCTAATCAGCTTGAAACTAAGCTTGAGTCGACCGCAATTCAATCATGTGGCTCGACTAATCGATGCGCAGATCGTAGCGGAAGGCAAACAAAAAACAGTGGCGAGTCTGTATGAATTGATTGTCGATGCACCAGATGCCTCAAATGGCTGTGACACTCTACGCATCAGTCCGTGGCGTGCCGAGGATGTGCGTTGTGCCCGTCGCACCTTTGTCGTGGAGGAACTGAAACGCAACCGCGAAAGCAGCGGTGAGCGTATCATCTATGCCAGCATCGACGACTCGTTGGGTGAAAAAGATAAGGGAACGAGACACTTGGAGGCAGTCGAGTTCCATCATGATCATACCAAGAGTACAAAGAAGAAAGCGCAACATACGAATGGGACAGCGCATGTCGCATTACGGCTGCAATTGGGCGGAATGGAGTATGTCTTTGATGAACGGCTCTACCTGCGTGAAAAAACCGTACGCCGCCTGAACCGCAACCGCCCAAAAGAGCAACGATTACGCTTTCGCAAGAAAGGTAGCCTTGCCCAAGAAATGCTGCGCGAACTCAAGGCATTATTGCCCGCTGGCTTTCAACTCTATGTACTTTTTGATAGTTGGTATGCCTCCAATCGCTTACTCAAATTCTGTCGTCGTAACGGCTGGCATGTGATTTGTGCAATCAAGTCCAACCGCGTCTTTGACGGTCAAAAGTTATCAGAATGGAACAAAACGCTCAAGCACCAGCGGTATCAGCAGCTTACGCTAACCGCTACAGACCAGAGGCTATTGACCTACTTTGTCCGTTCCCTGAACGGGCGACTCAACCATTTACCCTTTGACGTCTGTGTTCTGATCAGTAAACGGCACCCTCGGGATTCATACCCGAAGTATTTCCTGTGTACCGACATCACTTTGTCGCCACGGGCCATACTGCAAACCTATCAAAAGCGGTGGACCATTGAAGTCGATAACTTTTATGTCAAACAGCACTTGGGCTTGACTGATTTTCGTGTTCAGTCTTTTGAAGCGACCGATAAATGGTTTGCTCTGGTTTACCTGGCTTATCTCTTTCTCCAGTGGCGGCGCAATCATGCCCCTCCCGAGCAAAAACTGCACTCCATTGCTGATGTCATTCGGCTCCATCGCCAGGAACATGCGCACACTCTCTTGCACACCGCTTGTCGACTAGCCATCGATTCCCTTGATCTTTCGGCTATCCTTCAACGGTTTGTTATTCAGTCCGCATAGCCACTATCGGTTCTCTTGCAATTGACTTGACGCACTGGTTTGGGGGCATTCCCCTTGCCGACATGCCTCCTTGCCCGCTTACGGCGGCACAGAGACCTTTTTCTTTCACTGGCACAACTTTTTCGCCAGTGTCCAGTAAACTATTCATAGCTCGTCCCCGGCAGGTTAGATTTCTCCCACTTTCGTGGGACGCACCCGTCCTACCAGCCAGACAGTACGGTTATCGACCTAAAGAGCCGGTGTG
>JAGQNT010000037.1 GCA_020427965.1 Candidatus Saccharimonadota bacterium
AAATTAACCATGTGAGTTAAGGAGTGTGACAGGGGGCCGGGGCCAAAAATCGATCTGGTTCCAAATTTTTCGATCCGGTTCTAAATTTTTAGGCGGCGCTGGTTCACATGGAAAAAAGCTGTCCGGTTCTGGAATATCATTTAAAAGGCCTTAGAGGCACCTAGCACGGGCATTTGAATTTTTGGGGCTAACCCACCCGGATTATAAAAAAACCGCTGTACGGGCCGCTATCGAGTTTGTTGGGACGTTTTTAACAGATACGCTAGACGGAGTTTACAAACATCCACGTCATAAAGCGTTCTAGTGATCGATTCCCTAAGACTTCCGTCTAGTTCTGCAAGTTCCTCTATAGTCCATCTAGGTGTCCTAAGAAGTTTTCCCCATCGCTTAGAGTACGCCGTATGGAGAAACGTCGCCCGATCTTTTATTTTAAATAAAAGTTGATCTCCCAACAAGGAATTACATTCAGTACATGCAGCCACAATCTCTCCCGCCTCCGACGTGAAGGTTCTGTGTCCTCGATAGGCGCACGGAAACAGGTGGTCACGACTATTCGCCAGAACACCACAGTAGACGCACGTTAGATCATAAGCAGTTCCTACACTTGCCACCATCATCACTACCTATTTTTTCCGGGGAAAGGTACCCCTTGTTGAAAATCTGAAGGGTCCCCCGATTAAAAAACCGAAGGGTCCCGTCAGTGCTTACGTTTCTTACCGCCCTTGATACCCGTACCTTTAAGTTTCTTGGTACCATACTTCCGCTTCTCTCGCGCCCATTCAAGATACTGCGACGTCATATCGACTTGGTCTGAGTAGGTTCCGTTCGGAAACTGAAGAAGTTCCGCTTCATAGTCCGGCGACCAGCGCGATGTGCGTGGAATGAAAACAAGACCGGCCTCAATCATTGGAAGCACGCCGTCGAACCGAAACTCTTTGTCGTTGTTGCTCGGATCACACGGGATGATTGGCGCCGGAGCGAGGCCTTGCCTTGTTTGAATGTACTGGGTCCCAGAACCTTTGTCTTCAACCAGGATGGCTGTAGCGTTCCAACGCATTGCAGCCGCCTCAATCTCTTTCACAAGATCGGGGAACTCAAGTTTCTTACGTACGACCTCAGCAAGGAAATGGCGGTGATCCATATCCTCAATCCAAACACCAATAGCGGTGTACTTAGCGCGTTTTGTTGCTTTGTTGGCCGTGTCAACTGACACAGTAACGCGGCGCCTTCTTTTTTCGATGAGGGTCCCGCCTTGTCCGATCTGATCTTTCGGCAGAACGTCATAGCGTCCGAACCAAGCACCTTTGACTGCGTTACCTTCAAGATCGGATGGACGGCCTTTGTACAAAGCATTCCAGTCACGCGCTTCAAGCGTCTCTTTCAGATCGAACAGAATTTCAGGCGTGTAGAACTCACCCCACAAAGCTTCACCGATATCGCGTCCGAGCGGATCAAGCGCCGCTTCTTCTTCAGTCTCGACGATGCCGTTGAAATTGATGATTTCCCACGGAAGACCCTTACCTTCACGATTGTATTGCTCGACGCGCCCGATAACATCATCAGGGTGCCACCGCGTCGCTATGATGAAGATAGGCGACCCAGGCAAGAAGCGTGTGCGAAAATCTGCCCACAACCAGTTCCACACCTTGTTGCGGATAGTTTCGCTATCGGCGTCCTCTTTGGAGCCTATGAGGTCATCGCCGCCACCACAATTTCCACGGTACCCTGCGATCTTCTGACCAACGCCTTTGGCAACATAGCCGCCGCGCTTGTTGTCAAGACGCCAGTTGCCTGCCGCAGTTGATCTGACAGTTAGGCGCGTATCTGGAAAGATCAGTTGATAGCGGGGGTCCTGAATAATATCCCGCACCGGTTTGCCGAATTCCTTCTCCGCGAAGTCTTGAGAGTGTCCGCCTTGCAAATATTTGTCACGCGGATTTCTGCCAAGATACCACGCAGGGAACATCTTCGAACAAAATTTAGTATTGTGTGTAACTATGCACCCTTCACCAACAAGAAACAGTTCATCAGGCGCATCCACAGCAATGCACTGTGTTGGCACCATATCGACCGGCTCGAAGCGCACGTAGCGCTTGTAGCGGGCCTTGTGTGTAGCTAGCCGCGCTTTCTTGCGTGGGAGTCTGAAGCAATCAATACCTGAGAAGGATACGACGTAGCAGGTGCTGCGGGTGTAGCCATCATCCCACCACTCGGCCTTGTTAGCCGTCTCTGTAAGGCTGTTGGGTACCCCCAAAGACCAGAGTAGGCGACGAATGCCTTCAATCAGGCGCACGTTCGTGTTGACAAAGCGACAACCGCCGTTGTCCCTGGCACTGCCATCAGTGTCCATAAGCCCCTGGAGTAGAGCTATGCGCTGTTCGACAGAGGCCATCTGATAGATTTCAGGAATGTGCTTGTTATTCAGTACTCCCGCTTCACGGAGGCGTGGAGACAGCCCGTATGCAGTGAACGTGATAGTTTTACGGAGATTGGGTGTCG
>JAGQNT010000038.1 GCA_020427965.1 Candidatus Saccharimonadota bacterium
ACTTCGTCGCGGTCAGCAAGATCACATTCTTAGAGGTCTGGAGCGCCGCGATACTCCAGGGTAATGCGGAATACTCGCCTCACTTCGGCGAACTCGCCTCGCAGGCAGGCAACTTCTACTTCGTGATCTACACCTCCTCCAAGAATTTCCAATCATATTATCTTACGGTCGCAGATTGTACATCGAGAGATGCCAACAGAGTGTGCCAAGCATGTCAAACTGGACTAGTGAGAAACAATCTAATGCCAGACAACAACTGCGTGCCGGCGTCAGACTATACCGGCTATGTAGCTGATACTGTTAACTTGCTGTTGTCTCAGTGTCCTGGAAATGCGGCTGCACCCGTCGGCGTCGGCTGCCGAGCTACCGATTGCTCCGGGGCGGGCACTACTACTGCTTGCACGACCTGTGACGTCGCCAACAACTACTACTTGTTGAACGGCGTCTGCTACGCCTATGCCTCGATCCCCGATGGCTACGGGATCGTCACTCCTGGACAACAAGATCTACAAGCATGTGCCGATACAAACTGCGTAAAATGCGTGGCCAACCGCACGATCTGTACTGAATGTAATGCACCACTTGGCTATGTTCTCGTTGACGGAACTTGCCACAAGCTCACTATAATTACTACGGCTGTTAAACCAACTAAGGCTGACGTAGACCTCTCATGGAAACAACAGATTGCCGATACTCCGATTCCGGTCGACACGTCGAAGGTTTACAACGCTCTGAAAGCTAACAAAGGCAAATACAAACTGACTGCGACTGACCAATCTGATTTAGGGAGCTACAGCTTCACGATAGAGAATTATGATCAACACGTAATTCTTGACTTCACTATGCCGAAAGGTCTACCTAAAGAACAGTACAATGTAATTCTAGTTGGGTTCACCTTCACCATGACTCAAGAGAACGGAACGAACTACCAAATTCAGGTGATGGATGGCAGTACTGTATACTACAACAGCCTGGCCGAGCAGCGAACCGTACAGACGGCAGTGG
>JAGQNT010000039.1 GCA_020427965.1 Candidatus Saccharimonadota bacterium
GGGTAGTCGAGCAGCTGATTATTCTTTTGCCGTCAGCATCAACTATCCAAGTATGCTTTTTGGTCTTTTTATGTTGTATCCAGTATGGTTTTATTGTTTTGAGCAGAACGCGAGATTGAGTAGTAAACTTTGGTATGGCGCCTACTTTTTCTTCTTTTTAGTCGCACCTTCAACGCCCCACTTGATTGAGATATGTTGCACGGGTGGCATGACTGTCATTGGCACCTCATCATACGTCTCAGACTGGACAACGAGAATAATACCGCCACGGATATGATCCACGTTCATGTTAATTACTTGCGCGTCTTCTGGCACGCCATCCATAATTTGTGTACGCTTTGAAAACACCATACCTTTTTGGAACAGCATCAAAAAGTCATTAGGGTTGATCACCAGAAAGCGAACGCGTCGCATAGGGGTGTTTTCGTCAACCATCGCATTCTTTGGTGCTTTTGGTACGTTTTTTTCTGGGTTAGTATCGTTACTCATCTAGGTAAATCTCCACTCTTGGATTAGTTTTATCGTGTCCGCCAAATTGAACGGTTATGCACTCAATATGGCTTGTGTCATCGTCTTCAATGATTCCTGATGCCGTCAGCGCGTCCATGACTGTACCTAAAGCATTGTCTAGGTCGTGACGGCGTTTGTTGTCGTAGTAAACGACTATATTCACCCCTATAGGGTATTCAGTGACTACAAAGCCTCTGAATTGTTGCTGTAGCTGCGGGATTGCCTGGGCCCGCCATTCTTTCACGGACGGTGCGCTGCGTAAGAACGGTTTGCCAGTTGCGCGGTTGATCGATATGATCTTGCGATTCTTCTGTGAAGGTACGTTACCTGTTATGGTGAGCTTCATCGTGGCACTCCCGCGTTAGCCATACTAGGTTAGATCGGTCAAAATAAAGCTCAGGTGCTTCATTTCTTCCCTTTATGTGGTGCAGGTCCATTTGACTTGGCTCCCTTGCGATTCCGCATGTTGGTAGCCCCATTTTGTGATCTTCGCACTTTATCAGTCCATCCTCGTCGAGACTGTTTTTTGCTGTCGCGTTTCGGTACGCCTTCCATTTTTCCTGCATTGGTCCCACCTTTCTTAGAGCCGTACGTCTTAGGGGGCGTTTCGATATATTCTGACGCTTGATCCCATATTGACGTGTCAGGGACATCAGGCTCCTCCAGTATTGTCTTCGGTTTTGTGAGTTCGACGTGTTTCAACGCCTTTTTGAGAGAGCTTTTTGAGCTCGTCGTCCTTGCCTTCATCCTTGAGCTTACCAAAGTAACCACGAGTCCGAAGACGAGCACCCATGCTACCAATTCGCGAATGGACATCGGTTCCATGTACTTCCTTTCTAGTCTGAGCGCCCTTTTTGTTCGCTGCAGACCGATCGAATTCGGGGATTTTCCGCCCCAGTTTATCGTATCTAGTCATATTTTTAATCTCAGTCGTTATCAGGGTGTGAGCGGACTACTGCCCGCTTGAACCCCATAATAGCATTAGCGTAGTATGTCTCCCAATCTTCGGAGATCATGTTTCGTTCCATTTTGGCGCTCCAAACAGAGTAGAGTGCCGAGCGTAACTCTTGGCTAGGTGTTTGACCCTGTTCAGTAGTGTCGCCCTTCGGAATGTCTGAGCCTTTGATGGCATCCCGCTTGAAAACAAGGTGTCCTGTCTGCTTGCGGTAACCATCAATCTCAGTGAATTGCTCGGTGCTCATCTCTGTAGTCGTCTCGAACTTGACCGTGACAGAATCATCTGCCTTACGAGTCGCGCCTTTGAGAGTGACTTCAAGATGCAGCATACTCATTATTTACCCCAGGTAGCAGCCTTTACGCCCCACATCTGAGCTTCTTGAGAAGCACGCTGTGCGAGCTTACGCATCGACGATGCTTCATTGTCCTCGCCTGGGCCGAACTTGAGTTTTTCACCTTTAGCTCCACAAACTGCGTCGATAAATGCAGCTGCAGCCTTCTTGATCTCATCGACTTCTTCGATTGCGCTAGGGTTGAATGTCAGGCCGACGGCCTTTTCACCAAAAGTTAGCTGTTGTTCGTTCTCTGACATAGTTATCTCCCATGGATTTCTTTGTGGTGCTTATTACAGAGCCAGACCACAGTTAATGGCTCATTATAGTCAGGGTGATGCGCTTCAACTTTGTCTTCACCGCAATAGCAAGGCTGTTTAACTAACTTGCCTACTGACAATGCGTATGCGACAGCCCTCCTAGCCTTATTAGCTAATGGATTTGCTGCACGGTCTTCGCGCAAACGCTTACGTCGCCAAATACGACGTTTTTCTGATCTAGCACGAGTTTTATCATAAGCTCGGTAATATTCTGGTTTTACCTCATTACGTTGCCTGATAGTATCTGCTCGCGCACAATCTTTACATTTATTAAGGTGCCCGTCAGCCATTTCTTTGTGTTTATAAAACTCAGATAATGGCTTTTCGATGTTACATTTGAAGCATTTTTTCATGTCTTCAGTATATCACAATGTAACCTTTTTAGTTAAACATTTTAGAAGGGGACATCGGCTATGTCGATTTTGTCTTCTTCCTTATCAGCAGGTGCAGCCTGAGCCTCTTCTGGTTGGTCGGTGTCTTGCCACTCAGGTGAGTCTTCAATCTTGTTTTGAAGCCACTCTGGTAGGTCGTTGAACACTTCCATGTCAGGGTTCTCGGCGTTGAATGAGCTGATCTCGTTTACACCAGTAGCAGTTTTCTTGGTGTGCATGATGTTATCGACATTTGCATACGTCTTCTGGCCATCCTTGCTAGTGCTGTGGCCGATTTGGATCAAACAGAACTTGTCAAGCAGCTTTGTGATGTCGAAGTCTGCAGCTTCCTCTTCGGTGAACTTTTTACCGCGCCAAGAATCAAGGTGCTTGCGAAGGTTTGCTTTTTGGTGCATTGACAGCTTGTAGCTATTGAAGATCGAGAATGGTTGGCCCTGCTCGGTCTTCGGTGCATCACCACCATCGGCGTCCTGCAATAGCTCCCAGTATAGATAGATCTTGCGGTTTTCTTTGGTGCCGAACTGAGATGTTTCAGTCTGCGTACCTACGTCAACCATTTTGTAGCATCGTGCGAGGAATACGCCCTCTGGTGCGATTTCGAAGTCGCCTCCAGCAGATGCTGGGGCTTTAATTGGCGTTATTTTTGCCATAATTGTTTCTCCTTCTGACGCTTTGCGTCTTTATATGCTTTACTCGCTGATTCAATATCATTGAAATAGCCTAAATGAACTGGTTTGCCGTCTAGACGAATCTGAGCAACGTAACGGCCTTTTTTCAGTGAAACACCCCTAGCACCACATTTATTATTCTTTTGCGGGTAATCGATGTTCGCTGAATTTTGCTCTGGTGTGCAATATCGTAGATTGCTCTTTCGATTATCGAGTTTATTCTGATTTATATGGTCTATAGGTTTGCCTACAGGTGCATTCATGACAAAACGATGAAGTTTTACTACAATTTTATTGATTTTTGCAGCTGCATAACCTTTACTGTGTAAACTCCAGGAGTGTAGTGACACTCTAGCAAAGTCATCATCATCAACTAAGGCCACAGCACCTTGCGTCAATGCAACTGATTTCATGTCATTTTGCTCCCTTCTTATCTTTTACTAGACCAGCATCCACGCCACGCTGCCACAGACCAGACTTTACTTTGTCGGCCATGCGGTGACAGATGATTACGGCGCGTACCCAGTTGACGGCATCTTCCATGTTCAGGCCGAGCTCGCTCGCGAGCAGTGGCGTAAATCCGCCGTCTTTACGGGCCGAAACAATTAGAAGATCGTCGATAGGATCACCGCCCATCTCCTCCCAGATCATCGCGTAGATTGCTGACTGAATGTAGTATTGGTAGTTGATACCCTCTGGCATACAAGCCTCTGGCGACTCACTGGCGTTGGATGTTTTCCAGTCCGCCAAAATGAGTTTGCTGTTCATACGGATCAGGCCGTCGAACGTACCAGATACACGGAATCGCTTAGAGTATACGAGCTCTTCGGCGCCGACCAGTTCAGGCTTCTCTGCAGCCCACCACTCAACGAATTTGCTGAAGGCGAGTAACGCTTTTTCGGTGTCTGCTTCAATGTTTGCGATTGCTGCGTCGCGGTCCGCTTGTGTTTCGTACTCAGATGTCTCAATGAGCTCTTTGTACGTTGCAGGGATGTCCAACGCCTCTAGGTAGTCGCGAACGTGGTGCTCGATGGCGTCGTGAACGACAGATCCGATGTCTGCACCCTTCTTTTGGCGCTTTTGCCAGTTGCGGTTAGCAGAATCGACGATAGCGTACAGCTCATCGTGCGTAACTTGGATGATATTTCGGTCATCACCAAACATAGTGCCTTTTAGCTTGCCAGTTTTTTCAAGTTGGCCTGTTTTTTCGTTGAGCAGCTTCTCTTCAGAAAAACCCTGCATCCGTTCGCCGTTTTCAGCGACGAAGTTGTAGAAGCCGAACAGTTCGCTCATGGCCATGTTCAACGGCCACGTCATCAGGCCCTTCTTCTCAAGCGTGTCACCCAGCAGGGTAGTGGTACCCTTCGGACGGAATGCTTTGTCCCAAGCCTTCGGATTGTCCTCTGGCAGTTCGAAGTTTTTGCGCTCGCGGACGTAGTAACGGTGCGACTTGTCCTTATATTCGAGTTTGATAGTGTTACGACCCTGTTCGTCAGGGTACATGAATTTGGTTATATCTTTGAATGCGA
>JAGQNT010000040.1 GCA_020427965.1 Candidatus Saccharimonadota bacterium
TGGGCTACGGTGGTACTGCGGCATCAACGGTGCCAGGTCCAAACAGTCCTGTGAAGATCAAAGCCGGAGATTCGCTCTACACGAGTACCGGCACAATTCAATGCGCAAGTTTGCTTGATTCCGGAGTAGTGGATGTACGCGACCCGAGTCCTAAAAAGTTTGGAACTGTTACAGGAAATGGAAAATTCATCATCCGTCCTATCGCATCCTCATTTACATTCCCAGTCGGCACGTTCACGTCGTTTTTTAACAACGGCGGAACCGTCCAGTACTCCGATTCAACGGGGCTTGTTGAAAGCTATACGCTGCCCACATCGCCCTCAACCTACGGCAATCTAATTCTGTCGTCGTTCACCGGCAACGGGGTCCGCCAGTTGCCGGATGGCGGGATTACGATCAACAACGACTTGACCATTCGGGGTAGCACCGGTGTAAACTTCAGTGATCAAGCAAGCGGCAACATTGTCGTCAGCGGTAATTTGATATTGAGCTCCAGCGGAGATTCGCTCCGGTTCCTCAACGGAACGGCCAGAGCGATTACTGTTACCGGGCATGTGTTGGTCGCGTCGGGAGCGGTTTTTCATGTTCAGAACGCCGGGACTGCAGTGACCAATACGTTGTCAATAGGCAAGGGTTTGACCAATAATGGTGTATTCGATATGGCCGCCAGTGCGACCAGAATTTGTGATGTGACATTCACGGGAACCGCGGATGACTCAATTACAGGTACTGGATCCACGACGGATTTTAATCGGTTGATTGTCAACAAAGGTACTTCACAGACTCCAACTCTAAGGGTTAATGCTACTAACTTCACCATATCTGGCGCAACTGATGTATCCTCCCGAGCGCTGACATTGACAAATGGTACTTTTAGACTTTCGAGCGCCCAAACTGTTACGTTGGCAAGTGGAACGTCTGGACTGGGTTATACGATACCCGCAACGGCACAACTTTGGATTGATGGGGGAACGGCTCAAATAACGTCGACGGTGAACGAAAATTTGGTTCTCAGAGGAAAGGTCCGTGTAAGCGCCGGGGCTTTCAATGTTGGCACGGTCACTGACGGAAGTGTCGTGAACACGTTAGTGTATGATGCAA
>JAGQNT010000005.1 GCA_020427965.1 Candidatus Saccharimonadota bacterium
CAATATCGACGTGAATGCCGCAGCTCTTGGCAGCTTCACCCTAACTGGCGTCTCGGACCCAACCGACGCAGGCGATCTCGAATCACCAGTGGTGACTGCCTACGATACTTACTCCAACGTCAAAACCAACTATACAGGCACCGTCACTTTTACCTCTGACGACGCTTCGGCCTCTCTTCCCGCCAACTATGCTTTTGTGGGTGGCGATTCGGGAGCCCATACTTTCACCAATGAATTACAAATGCAAACAGTGGGAACTTTCTATGTGCGGGTCAACGACACTGTTCAAACCGGCATCACCGGTCAACAGTTGAACATTGACGTCAATCATGGTCCTGCCGCAGCGATCGTTTACACCACTCAACCAACCGGTCCTTATGCTCCAGGTGCAGACATTTTAGTAGATCTAGAAATTCAAGACGCTTACGGCAACACTGTCACCACAGGTGATGATGCCACGGCCGACATCACTCTCAATTTGCAATCCGGCACGGGAGCTCTGGGCGGCACTCTCACAAAATCCGCCTCTGGAGGAACTGTGAGCTTTACCGCGACCGAAGGAGTTTACGTCAACTTCTCGGGTACTGGCAAAGTCATTCGTGCTACAAAAGTCGATACAACTCCCACTGGAACCATTGCTAGAACTGTTGACTCAAATTCATTTACTATCAACACGCCTCCCGCTCCGACAGGAATTGTTCTTAAAGCTCCGCTGAGCAGCCCGGACAACGTCGACACCCCTACAGTTACTGTCAGTGGAATTTCAAGCGGCAACACGATCAATGTGTACACAAATTCAGGCTGCTCCAGTTCAGTGGTAGGATCCGCTGTTGCTGGTGGCACGAGTGTCGATGTGACAGCTTCTCCTGCTTTAAGCGAAGCCACTTACAACTTTTATGCAGAACAAGTGGATACTTATTCGAATGTTTCAAACTGTTCAGGAGTCAGCGTGACTTATGTTCTCGATTTGACAAATCCCAATCCTGCCACCAGCCCCACTCTCGCCAGTGGATGGGTGCAAGCAAATAACACTTCTCCACTCTTTAGTTACACAGCTTCCGGCAGTGGCGACTTAGATCACTATGAAGTGGCCCTCGGCACCACATCAGGCGCAACCGACGAAGTGGGCTACACCCCCAATGGAACCAACTTAAGCTACACATTTAGTCCTTCAGGGCTCACCGAATGCTCGCAGGTCTATTGGCCAACTGTGATCGCCATAGACACAGCTGGAAATACTTCAAGCCAAGCCACTCACTCTTCTGGATACCGCGTCGACTTAACAGATCCCGATCCGGTAACA
>JAGQNT010000041.1 GCA_020427965.1 Candidatus Saccharimonadota bacterium
GGGGTGTGGGTTGGCTATTACTGCCATACGACCATCCTTTGTTTAGTGAGGTTAAAGCGGGCGTATGCGGGCTCTTTTCGGGCTCCCTGTCCCTACCCTGTTTGGTACATCTCGCTACATACTACTGTACGCCCAAAAAATGTGTCCGGGAAGAGCTTGTGTCGAATATCACAAACCTCTGTGAATAAGAAAATACTCACTACAGTCGTAGTGAGTAGATAGTTCGGAGAGCCGAAGAAATACCAGACACTCGGACGTTTCCACCGGTTTCCTTCACCGACCTAGCGTTCGTTGTCGCTGAGGGTCGGGTCCAGGAAGATGTCTTCTATGGTCATCGGTTGCACCTTATGGCTCCTCCTTACAACCCCTAGTGTAAACAGTTGTGCTTAGGCGTCAGCGAGATATTTCACACGGTGAAATACTTTTTGTGCACAGTTACTTTGGCGGAGAGAGAGGGATTCGAACCCTCGGTACCGTTGCCGGCACACTTGTTTTCGAGACAAGCCAGTTCAACCACTCCTGCACCTCTCCAGTACGTGATCGATACCGGCCTATTCTAACAGATAATCACCTCTAGTATAAAACAGTCTAATATGCTACACTGACCTCTGTTGCATTTCCACTTACGTAGTTTATGCGAAAGGGAAAAAGAGTAGGAGCGGTTCGGCATTAGTCGAATGCGGGTTTCCCGCAAGCTCCGTTGAGAAAAAACCGCGAGGTTTTGTCTCAATACCAAGCACCCGTAGCTCAGCTGGCAACGGCGGAGCCGAAAGATAGAGATAGCGTGTACGCTCTATCCAAGAAGGGTCACACGATTTAAATCGTACACAGTGCCTTATTTGCAAAATATTTTGCACCCGTAGCTCAGCTGGATAGAGCGTTGGCTTGCGGAGCCAAAGGTCGTAGGTTCGAATCCTGCCGGGTGTACCAAAAAGAGAGCCCCTCAACTGAGGGGTTTTCTTTTTGGTTGCATGCGACAGCATGCGAGAACCTACGAAGTAGGTGCGGTGGAGCGAGGACGCGCGCAGGTGCTTGCACTGAGCACGCCGCAGCGGAAAAGGATGAAGTCCGCTATCCTGCCGGGTGTACCAAAACGAGAGCCCCAGCTTGTCTGGGGTTTTTGTTTTGGCTGCATTGAACTTCGTAACGGGTACCGTTATCCTAAATGCTCAATCAACTCTTTCTTGAGTTGTTGTAAGTTCGCAAAAACAATGCCGTGGATTCCGAGGGTCCGTGCTGCAGCAACGTTCCTCGGATTGTCATCAATAAATATACATTCTTGTGGGTTAACGCTAAGTTTTTTCATGATGTGTTTGAAAATCTCTGGCTCAGGTTTTATCAACTTCACTTCACTCGAAATAACAATTTCGTGGAAATGCTTTTCCAACTCATGCATCGCTAACTCATTACGCAGATAGTCTGACGAAGAGTTCGACAGTAAGGCTATTTTATATGATGTACCTAGCTCTTCAACATACTGTACTAGTTCTGTATTAAGTTCGATATCTGCTTCCATCTCACGTTCTACTTGTGCGGCTGTCTCGCCTGAGGCTTCAGCTATGGCCTGGAAGAATTCCTGGTCAGAGAACTCCCCACGGTCATGGCGTTCACTGGCTTCTAAGAAGGGCCCGGTGCGTTCGTAGCCGTGGTCTTTAAGCCACCGGTTATAGCCATCAGCACGAAACACATCGAAGTAGTCAAAGATGAGTGCTTTTATCATGAGAACAGTATACTCATTTACTATTGGCTCTAAAAGTCCGGCAGTGCCTAGTAATATTCAGTGGTACTCCTATCTAAAGTTGGTTTGCGTTCCTGGTAGACTATACATATAACTTTAGGAGGTCTTATGCAACGAGAAATTAATGTTCCTGCGTACCTAAAAGCCGGTAAGGTCGTCGGTTATGCGATGTATATCTGGGTCGTCTTCGGCATTATTGTCCTGGGTCTACGCGTGTTCTTGCTGGCTTTCTCGGCTAACTCAAGTACGCCATTCGTTGAATTTATCTACAATACTTCAGATACTTTCCTGCAGCCGTTCAGGGGCATCTTCCCACTTAAGGAAGTTGGACAAACCGGCTACCTGGACGTCGCAGCTATGTTTGCAATGATTATTTACGGCCTGCTCGGCTGGGGCTTCTCGTCGCTCACCAGCTATTTTCAAGACAAAATCGACTCCTACAGAGAGGCCGCTCTTCAGATGCGTCAAGCAAAGTTGCAAGGCGCTAAGCAGCCACGCCCACGCACTACTTCTCGCTAGATTCCTTGGTTTGGTTTCGGCTTTGTACTCGAAAGGCCTGACGTTTCAGAAATTGCGTGACAAAGGCGGATATAATTCCAACGCCAACCAGAATGTAAAACGTCGTAAAGAGCTTGCCAAAGGTAGTCTGTGGTGAGATGTCGCCGTAGCCAACTGTAGTTAGGGTAATTACACTGAAGTAGTAGGCGTCGACCCAAGGCAGTTTTTCGACAAAATGATATACAATTACCCCTGTTCCAAGGGTGATGAGCGCGCTGGCCAAAAGAATACGATACGCGTGTCTGTTGAACTCTGCCTGCATAGCAGAAGTATAGCAGCACTTCGGTAGCCGGTCACCGTGGGTGTACTATGAAGGTACTACTTTATCAAAGGAGGTGAGGTATGGCGTATCAAAAACCATAGTCTGGCTGGGTTGGCTGGATTTATTTTGCAAGTGCGATGATGATCATTTCTGGTGGTTTCCAGATGATCAGCGGTCTAGTGGCAATTTTTAAAGATAACTTTTATGTTGTGACCGATCGGGCGTTGGTCGCATTCGATATTACGACTTGGGGTTGGGTTCACTTTCTGATGGGTTTGATTATTTTCTTGGCTGGCGCTTCCCTGTTAAACGGTGCCGTATGGGCTCGTGTGTTGGCAGTTTTGCTGGCTTGTGTCAGCCTGTTCGCTAACATGGCCTTCATGCCTGTGTACCCACTATGGGCAACGCTAATCATGGTCGTTGACGCACTGATTCTCTATGCACTGCTGGTGCACGGAGACGAGTTGCGACGATAATATCAGCCCAAACACTCCCCGACTGCGTGATTTTTAAGAAGTAGTCTATAATAACGGACAATTATGCAAGAGACTGTCGCTCGCAAAGAATTTCGCGCTCTGACTATTGCTGTGATCTTGGCCGTGCTACTTGGCGCTTACTTTGTGCGTCATTTCTTTACACCCTTAGTGCTTGCCGCTATCGCTGCCTATCTGTTTGGCCCTGTCTACAACTGGCTACACAGAAAATTAAAAAGCAAGTCCAAGGCTGCCGGCCTAACATTACTTGTTTCGTTTCTAGTACTGCTCGTGCCAGTTGTGATCATCCTGTTTCTAACGGTATTACAAATTAGTCATCTGACAGATGTTTTTAAAGGGGCGAGTAACACGGTTGACTTGGGTCGGCTTGGTCAGCAAGTAGTTAGCTCAGTCAATGACCTACTTTCGCACTTCCCTGGCGCCCCGACGCTGTCGGTTGCCGAGATTAGCGATAAGCTCAATAGCATCATGGTTAATCTAGCCAACGGCTTGTTTAACCTCATTGTTGCATCGGTTGGCAGCATTAGTAGCTTTATTACATCCCTGTTCATCTATATTTACGCGTTTATCAGTCTACTGACACACAAGCAGTATCTGGTAAACACTATCAAACGACTGAACCCACTTGGCCCAAAACTAACAGAGACATATCTGGAAAAAATGGGTCTGATGACAGGCGCCATGGTACGTGGCCAGTTCGTAATTGCCCTGTGTCAGGGACTAGCCGAGGCCTTGTTCTTTTACGCGGTTGGTATTCATGGCTTCTTTTTCTTCTTGTTTATCCTGTTCTCACTAATGTCAGTCATCCCGTTGGGGGCTGGTATTCTGACCATTCCTTGGGGGATTGGCATGATTCTTGTGGGCAATATTTGGCAAGGCATTACCGTACTACTCGGTCACTTCTTGGTCGTAACTAATATTGATAATGTGTTGCGTCCAAAGCTTGTCCCCAAAAACGTTCGCCTAGACCCTGCACTCACATTGGTAGCCGTCTTCTCTGGGCTAGCGGCTTTTGGTTTCCTGGGAATCGTTATTGGTCCGGTTATCATGATCGTTATCAAGCTGACTATCGAAGCCTATCTTGAGGCAACCAAAAAGGGTCCGGCCAAGGCCAAACCCCAAGTTGGTTAGCGCGATTTACAACTAGCGCTTTCGTCGTGAGCCGCTATCGACCATCTTACGTACATCCATCGACATCGCGATGAGCAGCGGTCCGGTGATCAAAGCGTAGAGGCCCAAGATCCAGACGAAAGCCACGCCGGACTTGGCGGGCTGGAACAGCATCAAGATACCAGCTAGCACAGCTGCAACACCGACAATGGCTGTCAGTGTTTTGCCGGTTGAGCTGTCGTCAGAACTTAGTGAAGCGACAAATTCTGCAACACCACTGATGATGAGCGTGAACCCAATCAGTAGGATTAGTGTCGCAAATGAAACAGCTGGGTGGCGAAGCAAATACACGCCGACGCCCAGTTGAACAAGCCCAACAACCATTGTTAGGAAGCCGAGCTGATTTTTACCAATACGGCCAACACCGTTTACGATGCGGATAACTCCATCAACCAATACCCACGCGCTAAAAATGTAGAGTAAGGTTAACAGGGTAATACCCGGCCAGAACACGGCTGCAATTCCAAACAGAACGGCCGCGATACCACGGAACGTTAATGCCCACCAGTGTGCCTGTAGTTCACTCATTTCTGCATCCATGATGTCCTCCTTTGTTATTAGTGAATACCACCCTAGGAGTTTGCTACATAGGCGCGCTCCTTGTTGGTCTGGCCGCGACCAGCATGAGTAGCTCGACGGCGATCATCATTATCAAGCTGACACGAACGAGTCCCTGCCAGTCGGTGTGTAGGACGAAGGCTGACAAAAACAGACCGACCGCGATGACAGCGCCGGCGCTTTGCGCCAGGTATCTCCGAACCATTTCCCTGCCTTGCTGCCACTGTATGGCTAGGTTGCTTTGTCGTAGGCCTTGTAGCTGCTTGGTCAGCGTCTTACTTTTGGCGGTAAAACGACGTTGAGTCAGGTATGCTACGAGTGCAATCGTAGTGCCCGCGATGACTGCGTTGGTTGAGATTGTACGGAAATTGTCGACGAGACTATCGTACACAACACCGATTGCCGGTCGATACGACAAAGTCTCAATATGATTGAGCACAACTGGTCGCAACGCGTTAACACCAATCAGTTGCAGTAATCCCACGACCGCAGTAACGACGCCAACAATGACGCATAAACGGCGGCGTGCAGATGACAAAACGAGTGCGCCGAGGAAGCTTGCGATCGCTACCAACCAGAGTGTTGCATTCAGAAAATCAACCATCCGAACGTATCGACCAACGCTGCCCATTGACCTCCCTAAACTTACTGAAATACCAATATTGTTTCCCTGTTGCCCGCTATCGGCTTTGCCCAGCAGGCTCCGAATACGCTCTCTAACTACTCCAAGTTTTAGTTGTAAGGTGGCTATTTTTTGCCCCGCATCGGTTGTTTCACCACGAGCATTTGCGAGCAAGTGTTGATGAGCTGCCCGGTTAGTAGCCACCCAGACTGTCTCAAATTGGTCACTTTGGACAAATGTCTTTACCAGGTTTGTCGTTCGTGTCTGTAGTTGACCGGTTAGGGCTGGTGCCAGGAAAGCTACACGATCTGGCAGCCCGTCACGTATGCGTTGTTCAACTTGGCCGGTATCAAAGGTGTTATTGACAGTGTATTCACTTAAGGCCGTCGCAACCCTGTCGTTTTGGGGTAATGGGGCAACCAACGTAATCCAGTTGTCAGTAGTCAACAGTTGTCGTTCGGTCCAATGTGCTGCCGTGAAGGCTACCGAACTAACGATACCGAGTATGGCAAGTGCGGCAACAATTAACTGACGCCACCCGAACTTCACGCCATGTTTCGGTTTCTTTGAGCCAGTCGCCACGTGCTCACCTCTTATTAATCTGAGCTAATAATACAACTTTCTGAGAATATAGCCAAGGTGTGGCTAATACAGCCATCCACTAAGTACTTAAACTGAGTAGGTATGCGCCCAACGCATTGGCTGCCGCGGTCGTGTTGGCGTGTCCTCCACGCTCGCTAGAGAGTACTTCGATTGGCGCGAGGTTCATAGCACGGCTGGCTGCGGAGAAATTATCGATGGCTCGATTATCATCCACAACCTTATCATGATCGGCTGCCACGTAAATCATGCGAGCCGGCGGCTGGATAAACTGACCATATCGCTGCGCCGCCTGCTGACGCAGATTGAAGGCCGATAGTATCTGAATTTGACTGACGCACATTTCTGGTGGACTATGGTTGGTCGCCTCATCGATAGCAGATCTGACCATAGTTCGGAACTGCAGACGTTCGGCCGGATCGGCGTCTTTCAGTGCGTCGTATAGGCCAAAGCCAAATTTACCGATCGTATCACCCTTGTAGCCCAATTTTTTCAGAACCATACCAAACGTGGCCAATTCACTCTCGTAGGCATCGGCCAGGTCTGACGGTGACGAATAAGCCACCATGTAATCGATAACAGGTAGCTCTGTTACGCCGCCGTCGTCTATACCGTCTCTCATTTTTGTCCACGGCAATTTACTGAGGTACACGTGACGCATGCTTTCTAGTGCGATGGCTGTGCCCATGCTAACACCTACGAGGGTTAGTTTTGACATCCGGCGCTGCTGAATGTAGTCAGCGATCACGGGTGCCAGCGTCGACGGTGTGAAGCTACGACTAGGGTAACGAATGCCAGCAACGGCTTGCCTGCCCTCAAGCGCATGAAATAATTGATGAGCGGCGTTATGCGCGTCTTGCTGACCAAAACCCATAAATACGAGTGATTCGGCGCCGCCCTTTGGTAGACTTTCTGATCCGGCCGCAAGGGCTATAGAAGCTTCTTCTATGGGCCAGCGTGCGTCCTCGTACAAGTTACTTGCCCTGTTGATAGCCCGACCAACAGCGCCGAGGCCAACCGTCGCTGCCAACCCGGCCCTGAGGACTGTTCGTCTCGTCACGCCAACGGGGCGGTCGCGCAGTGCTAACTCCTCGGGCAACGGGTCACATGCAGCAACAAGGTCTAAGACTTCTGTCGATATACCACTGGAAGATTCTGTGCTGCCACTCATATCTGCCTTTTGGTTTGTAACGATTATGCTTATTGTGACGCTCCTCCAATCGAAACGCAACAAAAACATTAGTTACTTACATAATAAAATATAAACTACAACAAAGTAAATAAAATGTCAAATACTGTATGGAATTTGCCTACTGACTTATACTGTTACTATGAGCGAAGCATCTATTTTCACGAAGATCATTAACGGCGAAATCCCCTGTCACAAGGTGTACGAAGATGACAGGACGTTCGCTTTCTTGGACATCCACCCTATCACTCCCGGACACGTCCTGGTCGTTCCCAAGCAACAGGTTGGTTTTGTCTGGGATTTAACGGACGAAGACTATCACGCGCTGATGGAAACAGTCAGAAAAATCGGCAAGAAACTACGTGAAGTATTCCCGGAGAAGGATCGCGTCGGGGTGATGATTGAGGGGCTAGACGTTGCCGATCACGCCCATGTCAAAGTCTTTGCTTTCGATGCTGGTGGAGAGTATCGACATATACCGGATATGAACACCGAGCCTGATCACGCTGTCTTGGCAGAGATTGCCAAAAAACTCGCCTTTTAAGAAGTAACCCGCTACAATACCGCTTATGGGACCGTTTCTCTATTCGCTTATGTTCGCTGCAGGTGCAGGTATGTGGGTTTGGGTGCAAGTCAGTCGCCGTACCGGCCATGCTGACCCCAAATCAATTGCAATGTCAGCCGGAGGCGCAGCTTTTGTTGCCTTTGTCTTCTTTTATACATTCTTTAAATTTGTATTGAACCTAAACTAGCCTTTTACTACCAGCTTAGCGAGAAAACTGGTACTATAGTCCCATGGATGAAAAAGGGTTGGGTCGCCGCCTGCAGGCAGTGCGCCGTGAAAAGGGTTTGACGCAGCAGGCGCTGTGCGATGGTGCCGGCATTAGCTACTCTACCCTGACCAAAATCGAGCGTGGTGCTATCAAGGCGCCATCTATTTTTACGGTCATGAAAATGGCCGAGATCATGGGGGTGACGCTCGATGAATTACTAGGGTCGGTCAGCCCTTCCCTTCCCAGCCGACGCCTAGGGCGCACTAAAAGTGGCGTCAGCTTCGTGTTCTTCGATATTAACGGCTGTCTCATCCGTAGCACGCAACGTGGCTTCGTTCGACTGGCCGAGGAAACCAATAGCCTGCCTGACGTTGTCGAGACGGCGTACCTCAACTACAGTGATGATGCCGACAGGGGTACCTTGAGCATGAGTGATTTTGATACCAAGCTGGCCCAGCGTCTCCACGCCTTGGTTGACTGGCAAAAAATCTACCTGGAGTCAGTTGAAGTTATCCAGCCAATGCAAGACCTTATTAGCTGGGCCAGCGAGCATTATCGAGTTGGTCTGCTGACCAACTCAAAGCCGGGACTGGTCCCTGCCCTGCGTGAGCGTAATCTGATACCTAACCTCAATTACGATGTGATTGTCGATTCATCAGAGGTGGGTTTGATTAAGCCCGAAAGGGCAATTTATGAAAAAGCTCAGGAGTGGGCAGGTTGCGAACCGGGTGAGATCCTGTTTGTTGATGACACTCGTACCAATCTGTTCCCTGCCGCCGAACTTGGCTGGCATGTTATGCAGTTTGACGGTTACGATCCAGAGGGATCGACCAACAACGTGCGCAAAGCGCTAGAACCTTCTAGCTAAATATTGTTTGTTCCCTCTGGCGGGAACCGGCCACCTACTTTACCTTGATGCAAAGTAGGCAAACATCACGGGCTGCGTTTTACCGCGGGGTACATTCGAAGCAAGCAATGGTTTAGTCAAAAAAACTCGGTCCACTGGACCTCATACAATTTTTGACGAGCCAAGCACACCATTGCAGCATCGAATATACTCCGGGTAAAGCCGATGCCCGTAGGGTCCCAAGTCTGTGCACTCCCCAGAACGAGTCGGGGTTAGGGCAGTCTACTAGACCGCTCCGGTGTTAAAACCCGTCCTGGGGCTCGTACAAGCCTCACAGGGCCATTCAACACAACACCTTCCACACCACTACAGCAGTGTTTACTGCTGTGCAGTAAAGCAGGCTGTGGTGGTGTGGAAGGTGTGACTAAACCTTGAAGCGTTGTTGTTCTTCGGCAAGCTTCCGGGCGTACTCACCTGCTTCGTCCAATTGGTCTCTGGTTTGATCAACCAATTCGACAGGGGCATTCTTCACATACGAATCGTTGGCTAATCTGGCTTCTAGCTGTTTTATCAGATTCTTCTGTCGCTCCAACTTTTCGTCGAGCTTCTTGGCGTAAGCTTTCGCCTTATCGGTATCGATGTCCAACCAACAGGGGTATTTTGTGCTGGTTAGGTTAAGCCCGGAACCATCTTGTACTTGCTTGATATCTTTTAGCCGGGCCAGGCGCTTAATAGTGTCGGTGTTGTTTATCAGGAAATCTACACCAGGGTGATACAGTGTAACACCACTAGCACCTAGCGACTTGATAATGAAACGAATCTCACTCACGATATCCTGCAGTTCATTGTAATCAGTTGCCTGTTTGGCATCTGATTTCATTGGTTTTGGTAGCTGCTTCTTGGCTAGGACACTATCCTTTTCCCAACCCAGTGTTTGCCAGATCGTCTCTGTTAGAAAAGGTGCAAATGGATGCGCCAACAGCAGGATCATCTCTAGTAAGTACGCTAACAGTTGTTTGTTGGGGTCAACTTTGCTCGTTTCGATGTACCAGTCGGCCAGATCGTCCCAGATGAAGTGGTACAGCGTGTCGTAGGCTTCACTAAAGCGATAGTCAGCCAAATCTGCGGTAATTTTCTCCTGAGACTGTTGTAATCTTGTCAATATCCAGTGATCTGCCGACGTCTTAGCCTCTGGTGTGGTAACGGTGGTTTCGTCTCCAAGCACACCTTCGATATAGCGGGCGATATTCCAGATCTTGTTACAGAAGTTGCGATTGGTCTCTATCTTGTTCCAACCCCAGTTTTGATCGTTACCTGGGCTGACACCCATGATGAGTGCCATGCGCAGTGCGTCGGTGCCGTATTTTGGAATAACCGTTAAGGGGTCGATGATTGATTCTGGCCGCGATTTACTCATTTTTTTGCCATCGGCAGCACGAACCATACCGTGCAGATAGACATCTTTGAACGGTACCTGCCCAGTCACGTACGTGGTGGTCAGTATCATTCGGGCAATCCAGAAGAACAGAATATCCCAGCCACTCTCCATAACAGAGGTGGGGTGATAGGCTTGGAAGTCCGGGCTTCGTTGCAATAACTCCTCCAGAGAAACAGATTGATCCTGAGCCAAATTTTGGTCTACCAGCGTGCTCCAGGTCCACAAGGCCGAGCTGAACCAGGTGTCTAGTGTGTCAGGGTCTTGCTCCCATTCACGGAAGCCCTCTGCCCCGTCGTCCTCGGGTGCGTTGAGTCCAACATACGTCTCTTGACGTCCATCGGCATCTTTGCGGTACCAAACTGGAATACGGTGGCCCCACCAGATCTGACGGCTAATGCACCAGTCGCGCAGATTGTCGATCCAGTGGTAGTATGTTTTCTCGAAACGTTGCGGCGTGAGGCGGATGTCTTCGTCACGGATAACACTCTGTAGCACCTGTTTCAGGCTCATTTTTTGGCCCTTCCAGTCAACAGCTGGCTTATTGACGTCGACAAACCACTGCAGGCGTATTTGTGGCTCGATTAACCCCTTGCCGCGCTCGTTGAGGGCGACGTTATGCAGGTAGCTATCGTCTGTCTTTACCAGCAACCCTTTGTCGGCAAGCTTCTCGACGATCTTTGATCGAGCGTCCAATATGTCCATACCGGCAAATTCACCGGCGATTGGCAGTAAGTTACCGTGGAAATCGATGATCTGTTCCCTGTCCAAGTCATGGCGTTCGGCGATTTCGAAATCCACCTGGCTGTGCCATGGTGTGATGGTCATGACCCCTGTTCCAAAAGACGGGTCAACGCTCTCGTCTTTGATGATGGTGGCGGTTATCTTACCGTTGATCCACTCGCACTCAAACGTGTCACCGTGCTTGTACTTTTTGTAACGCTTGTCGTCTGGGTGCATGACAACGTATTTGTCCCCAAACTTGGTTTCTGGGCGAGCGGTGCCGATCTCGAACGGACCGTATTTGAACGTGAAAAAACGCCCCTGTTGCTCTTCGTAGACGACCTCGTCGTCGGACACGTTGGTTTGCAGGTTTGGATCCCAGTTCACGATGCGGTGACCCCTATAGATCAGGCCGTCGCTGTACATCTTCATAAAAGTTTCGTTGACGCAGCGGTTCAGTGCATCATCCAGGGTATAACGGAGGCGAGTCCAGTCGGCGCTGGCGCCCATGGCTCGCATCTGCCCCAGCATAGTTTCGCGGCTATTACCCACGAAGTCCCTGGTGCGCTGCAGGAAGATTTCCCTGCCCACCTTGTGTTTGTTAGTGCCCTCATCGGCTAATTGCTTCTCAATCAGGGCATTTACCGCTAGGGCTGCGTGGTCGGTACCAGGTAGCCACAACACGTCCTTTCCCTGTTGTCGTGCGTTGCGACACATGATGTCCTGGAGCGTGATAAATAAGGCGTGACCGAGGCTGAGCGTACCCGTCTCATTGGGCGGGGGCATACTGATAGAAAAGCGCTCTTTGTCAGAGGTCGGATCGGCCACAAATGCCCCACTCTGCTCCCAGAGCGCATAGATATCCTTCTCGTACTGGTCTGGTTCGTATACTTTTGGTAATTTCATCTGTAATTCCCGTTTAACTGATGGATCTTCGGTATGAGAAAATTATTGCCCCGAGGGGACGCCTGAACACATCGAACCGACCACCGTTAACCATGTCATGCAGACAGTATACCACCTCTGACGATTGGCTATAACTGAACACATAATAATTGACAAAACAACAAGCTTATGCTAAAATGTAGCTACGATTGATTCATGAGAGGCTTCAATCTGCACGATAACAGGGTAGCATACACACAAAAACCGCTGAGACTGCCAGGCAAGGCAGGGACGTTTCAGGGGTTTTTGTCGAGTTTCGGCTCCAATTACTCCGCACATTTACACATTAGCTCATACATCAACACCTGAGTTGGCTCGCAAAGGGCAGGGGATTTCTCTTGCTTTTATCGAAGCCTCTCATGGATGTTCCCAGTCTGAGTCAGCTTTACGGTTGGCGTCTGAGCTTTTGCGATGGAGTGATTACCGAGGTAGTCACTCTGGGCAAAAGTTCAGACTGAGAACTTTTGATCTTCTCGCCAGTTGGCGAATTGCATCAACACGTCATTTTGGCAATCCGCCAGACGTGAGACTTTCCTTGAGGAGTAGACATGACCAGCACGACTAGCAGCAAGCTCAAGACCGCGCCCAAGTACGCCGATGACATCATCGAAGAGATGATAGTCTCTCGAGGCTGCGTAGAGGTCCGCTGGACTCGTCCTAGTGGCACCGGTGTGCCCTACGACGCGTACAGGGTAGACCAAGTCTACCCTCTCGTGATCGCATTCAGCATCCAAGAGGTGCTGGATGGCCACCGTGCGGAGCCGAACTGGTTTCTCTACGGAGGGCAGGGACCGTGGTTCGATCAACGATTCGGGGACAACCCCGACATGCCATCGAACGAAGCTATGGATCTCGCCCGTGGGATCTGCGAACTCGTGGATTTCTGGGGAGACCGAAGCAACCGCCGCGCAAGAAATAAGGCGCTCCGATTGGATTCCAGCGCCGGGTCCGAGCTGGTCTGTTCGACTTCCTCGCCTGCGAGGTAGTTAACGACCGCTGAACTGAACCAGCAGACAACTGGGACAGCACCACTTGGTGTTGGAGTACGCGACCCTAGAGTTGGAAGATTCTTCGGAATCGAGCCATCATCGCGCAGATGTATTCGAGCTTTTGATAACCGGCCAGTTCTGAGCCCGGGTTTTCTCCATCAGGAGATCGAGCAAAGTACAGAACACCCCGAGCCCCCAATCTCTACCGCAAGGTAGTTTCCGTAAGGAGTAAAAGTAGATTGGGGGTTTAACATTATCTCAATATAGTTTTCACGTGAAAAATTATCAAAGGAGGACGCCTAATTGACCATTAGTAAATACGGTGATATGATATATCAAATTTTAAGAAGTTAGAGAGCGGACAACCATGCCTTGGGACGAGACAGCAGGCACAAAAGCAGATCAGATATTGGATTGGGTACGGGCAAAGGATGTGCTAGAAGCACAATCTGAACTGTTAACACCAGAAGAGGCCACGCTGGCATGGAGTGGCGTACGTCAGCACCGTGTCGGATTAATATGTGAAGCACTGTCTACGGCGCTGTTAGCCAAGGAGACCGAAGTTGCCGATCAGGACAGGGCAGCACAGGGCCAAATAGCTGGATTACAGGCTGAAAGGGCGGGTTACAAAAAAACGATAGACCACACGGCCTGGCTACAAAGTTATGTCGGCATGCTTTCGTCGCACGACGTAAATACGCCTAGACGGCCACGACGAACGGAATCACACGAAGAAGCATTGCAGGACTACACCAACATGCCCCAAGCATCGATAGTGCTTGGCCCGGCAGGACGCACAACCCACACGCCCGAAGAATATGCTGAGTTCCGCGACGAGATAGGTCGTATTTTGGGCTTAGACTCCGGCCGAGCGGGTAAAATTGCACGTGCATTAAGGCAAATAGAGAACCTCACGTTAGAGTTCTTTGACATTATTGATGATGATGACGGTCTGAGACGCATAGTGTTTAGGGGTTCACTTGATAAAGCCCCAACAACCAAGGATTTGTTTCGGAACGATCGTGGCATAGCCGGAGGCAAAACGAGAGGGGTATTGGAGCTGTTCCGACGCTTGGGTCTAGCGCAAGCTGCCCAGGATCAATCTAATGAGGGCACGGCATGACAGATATAGAAGGCGTAACCGTCGCCGAGATCGTTGATGCCAGTAAACACTTGGGTCCAGAAGAAATGCAGACCTGGTTGGCCGGTGTTTCGTTGGATGAGACAACGGACCGAGATGAAGCAGGAGAGGAACTTGCTTCGTGGAGTAAGTTTAGGACAGAGCAGGCCGACGAAATGGAGCTCGGCGGTACGCAACTACGGAAAGAGGCCGCCAGCCTAGAGGTGGCACGCCGGATACTCGGTGGTGAAACTGACGATCGACTTGGTTTATTACCAGCGACAGTCGATATCGGCAAGCCATGTACGGGTAAAGGGCGGACTCCCGGGAGACAGTCTTACTACGATTTTAGAGGGCGGATAGAAGCGGCTCTCGGCGTCTCGAGCGTATTGGCCGGCAGGATAGCGACAGCGTTGAGTAACATCGATAATTTGGATGAATCATACTTTCAAGTCGAGATACAGGACGATGGCAGTAGGATGCTTCACTTTAGTGGGACATCAGAGACTCTGCCACGGCCGGACGAACTGTTCCATCGGCCACGTATGCTAGGTCAGGAATTATACGAGTCTTTATTAAATTTCTTGCAAATTGTCGGTGAACAGCAGGCTACATCGACAGATTAGGGGCGATGTCGAGGGTTTTGGGGTCGGCAGTGGGCCGATTGTATTTGGCGCTAAAACAACCAAGGGTGGCAACCATGGCACCATTGTCGGTGCACAGTTTGGGATCGGTGTAGTCAATCTCTAGTGGCAACGCCTTCGATAGCTGACGTCGCAACTCAGGACTGGCAGCAACCCCGCCAGCAATGACAACAGAGGCAGGAGCAAATTCTTCATAGGCTAGTTTGGCTTTATCTACAATGGTTTTGACGGCAGTGCGCTGGAAGCTGGCCGCGATGTCGGCCTTCTGAGCGTCGCTGAGGGCTCCTGACAGCTCGGTAGAGGGAAATGTGTAATCATGGCCGGTTTCATGTTGTGCAAGCCTTAGAACGGCCGTTTTGAGGCCGGAGTACGAGAAGTCGTACTTACCCGACTCCACCACAGCGCGCATTGCGGCGTTGGCGTCTGCGGTGCTCGCTCGCCGTACTTTCCTGTACGACTCGTTTCGCTCCTCGGCGCCGCCTTGCACTGCATCACTGTGCTGGATTCGCTGACGTATTCCGACCCCAGTTCGAGGGCCCAATTGAGCGATTGGTAACTCGTATTTGAATGGGTCGCCCTCGGCGGCTGTTTTGCCGACAGACGGGCCGCCGGGGTAGGGTAGTCCCAGGATTTTGGCCACCTTATCGAAAGCTTCACCGATGGCGTCGTCACGAGTTTGGCCCAGCAGTGTGTAGTCAAAGTGGTCTTGGAACAGTGCCAGCTGGCTATGCCCACCGCTGACAATCACCGCCAACATCGGGAATTTCGGCTGTTTTGCCGGCAATACGTAGTCAGGCAGGGAAGTCTTGATCAGGAAGTTGGCGTAGACGTGACCCTCGACGTGGTTAATCGCGTACAGCGGTTTATGGTGAGTAATGGCCAGAGTTCGGGCAGTTAGTACGCCGACTAACAGGGAGCCACCCAGGCCAGCGCCGTAGGTGACTGCGATGCCATCAATGTCATCCCAAGTGCACTTGGCGTCGGATAAGGCCTGTTTGATAACGGGGATGATTGCCTCGATGTGACTGCGGGCCGCTATCTCTGGCACTACGCCGCCGTACGCAACATGTAAGTCCATAGAGGAAAACACCACGTTCGATAGTAGCGTATCGCCGTTCTCGACGACAGAAGCAGCGGTTTCGTCACAACTGGTCTCAATGCCCAAAATCTTCATCACTTACAGCATAGCAAACTAAAGTCACTTAGTTTTGTAAATTAAGCAAATACATTACATAGTGCTTGACAAAACACAAGCTTTTTGCTACTATATACACTAGTTTCAAACAAAAAATAAATAGTTTTCAACCAAAGGATCATCAGATGACAGCAGTCCAAGAAGCCCGCCACGAAGATTTCGTCGACCCCCATTTGGAGGGTATCGTTGGCGAAGCCTTGGATGACTTGGAGGGCCGCATTCCTGGATCTGTATCCAGTGCAGAGGAGTTAGTACACAAAGCAAAAGAAGTCTTGAGTAGTGTCGAAAAAGAAGCGGACGCTGATACGGCGCATATTTCCCCTGAAACAACCGATCGCCTAACGTCGTTTGTTGACCAAGGTGTCTACCGATGGATCCTGGATCCGGCTGGAAGGGCAGACGCCCAAGCAGTTGAGGCCGCAAAAACCCCCGATGACCTAACGGGTACGGCCCGTACTAACTTTTTGAAGTACCTGGGCGATAGTGATAAGCCTCGTGAAGCGTTTGCCATGTACCGTATTCGATATCAGCAACTAGCACAGCTGAGCGATGCCCTGCTGGAGAAGTATCCTGAGGACGCCACAACGTTACCATTAGATGGAGCCGGTAGTGATAGCACACCACTGGCGAATGGCGATCGCCACGAACCAGCACAGGCGGAACAAAAAGAACTACCAAAAGCGGAAGTCGATGCAGGCCGAGCACCGGTTGTTTATACCTCAGAGACACCGCAAGCTACTGAAGACCCAGAGGAACCTACAAAAACGCCTCTGGCACTGATGCCAGCACCCGAAAAGCCCATCGAGCCAGCCAAAAAGGCTAAAAAATCACGCCCTAGCGCAAATGTTATTCCAAGTAGCGGCGAACCCATTGCGCTACCTGGGCCTGAAGTTGCGCCAACCAATGACGATGTTAAAGACGACGCTATCAGCTCAAAGCCAGCTCGTCAGTCCTCCCGGCTGGGACGTGAAGACTTGATCCGAACTGACAAGATTGACCGTGCTTTGCGACCAAACGGGAAGCGCATGTCTGCTCACGAGGAGGAGACGGTTCTATCGCGCGAAGCCCAAATCCGTAAGGGTCTCAAGGGCTGGTTGGCCGAGAATAAACTCGTCGTGTTAGATGAGCAGAACTATGCTCGCGACCCAGAGACTGGTAAACGTCTAACTAATGCGCAGCTGCTAGAACTCTCCAAGACTGCCGACTTTAGCCGGGACGCCTTCAATACACGCGTTATTGAACAAGGTGATCTGAGTAAAGACTGGAAGGATCTGACCCAGGCTGAACGAGAAGCCATTCTAGCGAGACAAAACCCTAATCGCGACCCTGTTACGAGTACCTCGCCTAAGGGTCTGCGTAACCGCTTCAAGAAAATGATGAAGCGAGCTCACTATGAGTTGGTTAACGCGCCAGCCACGGCTGTTGGCGTGGTCGCCTCGGCAGCCAACAAAGCTCGCAATTTCTACAGTAACGAGGACACGAAGCGTCGTCGAATTATTGGTACAGTCGCCGGTGCGGCTGCCTTGGTTGCTGGTGGTGTAGCCATCTATTCCCTGAACAAAACTGGCCAAAACGGCCACGAAGTGGTGCACGGCTTGAGTACGGGACCGAAGGGTGCACCTGGTTCGGGTGCCGAATTGTATGATGTTGCGCCAAAGGGTAGTAATGGGCAGAGTAAGGAAGTATTAGAGGCACTCGGCGTGAAGCCTGGCAGTGGCCATGGTACTCCCTCAACGAGCAAAGAGATTATTGATGCACTGACGCCGGGTAACGGTGGCAATCACCAGGGTGGCAAGGAAGCCATCAACGAAGTCTTTACGCTACACGCGCCAAAGGGTGGCGTTCACGATAGCATTTCCCGAGAAATGCTGGATCTCGCAACACAGAACAACGTACAGGTTGACCCTAGTAGTGCCCATTTTGCGGACATGGTTAACCAAGCGCTTGATTACAATCACCTGACGGAAGCACAGGCCGAGCAGCTGCCGGTTGGCTATGAGTTCCGTTTGCCTCCGGCAGTCATTGCTGAACTGACTAAGTTATCTGAATAGCGACGGAGTCTGCGTTAGGGGTATACTCGTTGGTAGCGAGGAGAGCCTAATGAGTCAGACAAGTCACCGAGCACCTGAGTTTGAAAACGTTTCTTTGGGTGATTTGCTGGACGGTGCGGCGCGAGAATATACGCCATTACAGCAACGAGTCATCACGGAGTTTCAGCAGAGCGTTCGGATAGCCTTGGCTTGTAGTGTTTTGCTAGTAATACCCAGTGATGCGCCTGATCGAACGGCGCCACCGCCAGAACTACCGGCGTGGGTGGATGTCATTATTGAGGGGTTCTAGAGATTTTAGGTTGATCCCGTATACTAAAGCGTAATGGGATTACGCAGTGTTGTGAAGCAGTTGATTCCGCGTGGTTTGTTCCGTCGGATTGAGCCAACAGGGCACTTGTTGGAAGCGTTTATTTGGAATGTTCGCTATGGATTTCCCGGACGTGGGCTGAAAGTTATCGGTATTACCGGCACTAACGGCAAAACATCGACGGCATTTATGGTGCACCGGATGCTACAGGATGCTGGCTATAAAACAGCGCTGATGACTACTGTTGCATGGGGCGTCGGTGATGACATCAAGTCGCAAATTCATCACTACACCAATGTGCCGGTGCCGGAGCTAATGCAACGGCTGAAAGTGGTGCGAGCGGCGAACGTTGACTACATGGTGATGGAAATTACTAGCCAGGCGCTGGCGCAGAACCGGGCCTGGGGCGTGCCGTTTTCGGTAGCGGTCCTGACCAATCTGACGCATGAGCATTTGGATTACCATGGGACGTTTGAGCGATACCGCGATGCCAAGCGGAAGCTGTTCAAGCGGGCTAACAAGAATCGACGTGGCCTGCGGGTCGGCATTGTGAATGCTGATGATCCGTCGGCAGAGTACTTTGCGCGGGACGTCAAAAACCCGGTGTCATACGGACTGAAAGATGCTGACATTGTGGCGCAGGACGTAGAGCTGACGCCGAATTTTGTAAAGTATACGGCAGTGGCTGACGGGCAGCACTACGACATTGTCTGTCATCTGCCCGGCAGTTTTAACGTCAGTAATTCGTTGGCGTGTTTGGGTGTGGGGCGAGCACTAGGCCTAACCAAGGACCAGATTGAGCACGGCATTGCCGCGCTGGAAGGTGTCGAGGGGCGCATGACTAATATCGATGAAGGGCAGAATTTTAGTGTGATTGTGGACTACGCGCACACGCCGGACAGCTTTGAGAAGCTGTTTCGTGACATCAAACCAGTCGTGAAGGGCAAGTTGATTGTTATGTTTGGATCAGCTGGTCGACGTGACGAAGCGAAGCGGTCAGTGCAAGGGCGCCTGGCTGGCGAGTATGCCGACGAAGTCGTGATAACAGAGGAAGATGACCGTGACATCGACGGTGTGCAGATTATGAATGAAATTGCGGCTGGGGCAGAGCAAGCGGGGAAGACGCGTGAGCGAAACTTGTTCTTAGTGCATGACCGGACGGAGGCTATCAACTTTACCTTGAAGCGAGCCAAGAAAGACGATACGGTGCTGCTGCTAGGCAAGGGACACGAGAAGACGATTGAGCGAGCCAACGGCGAGAATCCTTGGGATGAGATTGGGACGACGCACGAGGTGCTCAGAAACCTCAAGAAATAATTTATTATTCCGACTGGCCGGAATCGGCCACTTACTTTTGTCTTGATACAAAAGTAAGCAAAAAATCACGGCTAGGCTCCACTATCTCGGGCAGTAATTGTCAAAACCTACAACCGGGTCGAGACCTCCTCCTTCCAGATATGCCACTGGCATATCCTCCAGTCGTCAAACAAGCTCGACCCGCCTCACCGGAAGTTGTAGTTATTGACAACTACCGCGCCGGGACAGCTCCGCACGCCGAACCCGTTATTTGGCAGGTTGATGCTCGACCAGCCCCCTAGCGAGTAGTGGCGCAAATACCTCGATTTTATTAATACAAAACTAACAAATAAGGAGGCTTTTAATGAAGCCGAAATTAATATTACTGAACGGAAATCCGGGCATGGGCAAAACAACCCTAGCGCAGAGATATGCCGAGGAGCATCCCATGACACTGAATTTAGATGTCGATGTCCTATGGAAGATGATGGGCCAGTGGCGGCAGTCGCGGCCGGAATCAACGGTTCAGAAATTGAAGTACGCCTACGTTATAGCTGACCTGCACCTAGCCGACGGTTATGACGTGATAGTGCCCGATCTAATTCAGGCAGTTGAGCAGACGGAGGCGTTCGAACGCATTGCTGCCGGTCATCAGGCGATTTTTAGGGAGATCGTTTTACTTTCGACGCCCGAAGATGCCATTGAACGGTGTAAGAATCGGGCTCGCCGACAGGGTTATGCCGAAGGCTTTCGCCCAGGCGGGATTCTGGATACTGGTGGGCGCGAAGCAAAGCTGTACCGCATGTATGACAACATGATGGCCGCGATTGCACTGCGAGAAAACACTGTAATTATTCCGTCGATCGAAGGAGATATCGACGGAACGTACGCGCGACTCATCGAAGTAATCGAGAGCTAATTGTCGAGGGTGAGGGAGGTGCAGCGGATGCTGCCACCGCCTTTGCCGAGTTCGGGGTTTTTGAGCAGGATTGTCTTGAGACCGTGATCCTGGATGGCTTGTGTCAACTGGAGGGCGCCGTCGTTCATGATGACAGTTTCGCCGGTACTAACCAGGTTACAGGCAAAGGCGCGTTTGGCTTCATCTAAACTGACCTCGATTTTGTCGACGTCTTCTAGTTGGCGGAGGATTTGTTGGCTTTCGGGGACGAACGCATCGGGGCACCAGGCGATCAGTCCTTTTTGGTCTGCTTCTGGATATTTCAGCACGGAGAGCGCCAGGTCTAGGTCGTAGAAAAAGCTGTCGGGCCAGCCGGAAACCTCGTTCGTAACAGGTATTTCCTGGCTATCTAGCAGAGGTACCGTTTGGAGCTGGATTCTACGAAAACCAAGTGTGTCGGCCACGAATTGCTGGGCTGGAACATCTGAGCGGTACTGGCTGCCACAAAACAATAGGTCGCCACATGGCAGGGCATCGCCTTGGCCGGAGAACTTCAGGCCATCGGGTAGCTGAATGATTTTGAGGCTTTGGTTTAGTAACGCGTGTTCGGCGTAGATTTCTTCGGCTTTGCGGGCGTTTGGCAGGCGTGCCATGACTGCCAGGCCATTTCGGACGAGTGCCCAGTTGGCGGTGTAAACTCCGTCCTGACAGCCTGCAGGCGGGGGGACGGTTTTGACGGTGATGCCGGCAGATTCGAAGGCTTGGCGGATGGCGTCGTGCTCGGCTTTTGCCTTTGCCAAATCAATTGCCTCTGTTTGTATCATGAACGGATTGATTGCTTGGCCATCATCGAAGTAGTCGACACCGGACATGAGAACGGTTTGATTGAAGCGTGCCATATCGAGATTGAGTATAAACGAAAATTCCCAGAGGTCGAGACAATTGACAAAAATATATAAAAAGGGTATTGCAATATATCTGGAGAGGCGTATAATCCCCCCTATAATTACAGATTGAGCGCTTACGCTTATCTAGAGTTATGCACGTTGAGATCGTGAGTTCCTGGGGAAGCAAGAGCATCTATTGGTTGGGTGTTGCTGCTTCCCCATGAAGAGAAGAGTTGATAACCCCCAAGTAAGTCGAGGAGTGCTGATAGCCATGCCCGTCACGACCACCATCGCCAAGTTCCAGACCCCTGACCCCCTCTACTTCCGTCGGTTCCAGCCTGCCGTCGTTGCGCGCTGCTGCGCACAGCGCCCCCTCAACGTCAGCTGGGACATCGTCGACGATGACCTGGATGCCTACGAGGCAGAGCTGGAGGCACAGCGATCGCAAGGCCTGAGTCGTGCGGTACAAGTGGAGCTGTGCTACCTGCAGTTCCTGAGGCAGCAGTATCAGCCTCCTGGCCCCCGTTCGCGTCGACCAAGACGCGAGACTGACGAGTCACCCAAGATCCCCAGCAGGGGTGGCACAGCGCGGCAGCGTGCCCAGTCCACACGGATGTGGCTCCAGCGCATGGGCTTCCCGACCTGGGACCCGTCGATGGCGACCTGAACCTGGCTTTTGGGATGAGCTGACCAAGCTCCGGGGTCCGGGCGACTGCAAGTGGCGTTCTGCCATGTCGCCCGGACCCCGTCCGTGCCCTCAATCGACCAATTCTCTTCCGACCGCTCACGATCTCAACCCCTACTACCTTACGAAGCCCAGCAGGGCTTTATTGTTTGGCTTGACGCTGTTTTTTGATTTCGTTATCATTAACAGAGCAAACTAGCACTCTCACATTGAAAGTGCCAATTGATAACAGGAGGAATGGATGAGTGTACCGATTCAGCCGCTGGCCGACAATGTGGTCGCGGAACAAGAGCAGGCCGAGACAAAGACTGCTAGCGGACTATATTTGCCCGATGCAGCTAAGGAAAAGCCAAAGACGGCCAAGGTGGTGGCTGTTGGTCCCGCCGTCAAAGCTGTGAAGGTCGGTGACCGGATTTTGTATCGCGGTTACAGTAGTACAGATGTAAAAATGGGGAGCACCGAGTACCTGATTATTAAACAAGAAGACATTTTAGCGACGGTAAAATAACATGATTGAAATAGCAATTCTTATCGTATTACTACTTAACTTCGGGTGGCTGATGACGCGTGCAGACAAGATCGTTAAGCTGCTGGAATCTATCAACAGCTCGTTGAAAGACAAGGGGAGGAAATAATGGCCAAGAAAGTATTTTATGATGATGACGCTCGTCGCCGTGTACTTGGCGGGGCAGAGATGTTGTACAACGCCGTCAAGACAACCATGGGACCAAAAGGTCGCAACGTGGTAATCGGGAATCAGTATGGTTCGCCATCTGTCACGCACGACGGTGTGTCGGTCGCCAAGGGTGTTGATATCGCTGACGTTGATGACGAAACGCTCGGTTACAAAGTTGGTGCCGAATTGATTAAACAAGCTGCCAGCAAGATGAATGATGTCGCGGGTGATGGCACCACGACAGTGACCGTGTTGACCTACCACATTCTGAACGAGGCTAACAAGCTGATAGCCGCTGGCCACAACCCAATGCAACTGCGCAAAGGACTAGAAGCTGCCGCCGCCGATGTCATCAAGCAACTGGACGGTATGGCCGAAGACATCCAGGGCAACAAAAAGCGTGTGGCTGAAGTCGCTACTATCTCTGCCGGTGACAAAGAAATCGGTAGCTTGATTGCTGAAATAATGGAGGCTGTCGGTCGTGACGGTGTCGTAACTGTCGAAGAAGGCCAGGGCCTGAAACTGGAAAAAGAAATTGTTGAGGGTTACACCTTTGACCGCGGCTACGTCAGCCCCTACATGGTGACTGACACTAATCGTATGGAAGCGGTGTACGACAAGCCGGCCGTAGTAGTGACCGACAAGAAGATTAGTTCGATCCAGGAGTTCTTGCCACTTCTAGAAAAACTGGCGCAAACAGGCAAGAAAGACCTGGTATTGATTGCTGATGATGTCGAAGGCGAAGCTCTGGGCACACTGATCTTGAACCGCCTGAAGGGCGTGTTTAACACCGTTGCCATCAAAGCGCCAAGCTTCGGTGACCGCAAGAAAGATATCCTGACCGACATTGCCATTTTGACCGGCGCGACAGTCATTACCGACGACCAGGGTCACACGTTTGAAAACGTTGATCTAGATGTAGTTGGCTCGGCCCGCAAAGTAATTGTGTCCGATGGCTCGACGACTATTATTGAAGGTGGCGGTACGGTGACCGAAGTTAATGCACGTATCAAACAGCTGGGTGCGCAGGCAAAACTAGCCAATAAGTATGATCGTGACTCACTAGAACAGCGCCGTGCAGATTTGTCGGGCAAGGTTGCAGTTATCAAGGTTGGTGGGGCGACCGAAACCGAGATTAATGAGAAGAAAGACCGCGTTGACGACGCTGTTCACGCTGTGAAAGCGGCACTGGCTGAGGGTATTGTGCCTGGCGGTGGTGTGACGCTCATAAATCTATCTGCCTCAGTTTCTGATGATGCCGCTGGAGCGCAACTGCTAAAGAATGCACTGGAGCAACCATTCCGCATCCTCATGTCAAATTCTGGCCTGAATGCAGACGAATGGCTGCCGCTGGTCAAGAAGGGCAAGCCAGGACAGGGCGTTGATGTTAACAAGCCCGAAAAGCTCGTCGACTTGAAGACAGCCGGAGTAGTTGACCCCGCCCGAGTAACCAAAGAAGCTGTCCAAAACGCAGTTTCGATTGCTGGTACGGCCATGACTATGGGTGCATTGGTCGTCGATGTGCCCGAACCAAAAGAGCCAGGCAACGGCGGTGCAGGTGCCATGGCCGGCCTAGACATGTAAGAGAGTCTGCTGTCTAATTTCTCAGCCGTCGACTGAGACAACCTTGACGTGAACCCTAGTCTCTTGGTTGGTCTTTGTGGACTTAGCGGGAGTAGGACTGGCTGTCACTGTCTTGGAGGTTTCTGCGGATGACACTGAATTCACAGGTGGAGTAGCCATGGACGCAGACAGCTCAGCCTGGTCGAGTACATACTCGATAGTCTGCAAGCGTTGTTTGCGTTCCTGTTGGAGTAAGGTATCTCGCTCAAAAAGCTGTTGAATTTCCGGTGAATGAACCCGGTATCGGTTTACGTACCATACGATCACAACCCCGATCTGGTAGCTAATAATCATGGGGACGGCAAGTAGTGCCATATCCTGTGCTCGAGGCGAAGGGTTGATAATTGCCCCCGCAATGAAAGAAAAAAGGATGACCCATCGCTCTTGCTTCAACAATGTCCTTACACGCAGTGGCTTGATTCGGTTGATAAAGTAAATTATCAAGGGTACCTGGAACATGAGCGAAGAGCCAAGCAAGTAAAGTATCACGAATGATAGATATGACTGAATGGTGATGAGTGCTGAAATATCTGAAGTATTAAATTGGTTGAGGAGAAAGTTTAAAGCGGCTGGTAGGCCGATAAAGTAACCAAACAATATGCCAAGCAATGCTAGTACACCTGATGTGATACTTCCTAAAACAATAAACCGCGTCGGATGCTGTCCAATGACTGGTTGCAGGTAGCGCAGCATTTGATAGATAATGATCGGAATACTTAGCACGATCCCAACGTACAGACAAACACGAAACAAGAAGTCAATGCCGCCGCCAACAGTGGTGTAGATAAATTGCTGACCGTTAGCAGGCTTAAGCAACCAGTGCACAATCTGTTGTTCAAAAGCATATGCAACAAAACTCCAGCCCACAACCGAGGCACTCACAATGAAAACCCGCCGTCTTAATTCCAGCAAATGCTCGAGAAAAGGCAGTCGGAGTGGATCGTTATTTTGTGGACGAAGTCTTTTTTTTGCCGCTGTCTTTTTCTTGTTCATCGGCCGAATCGTTCATGCCTTTCCTGAGCTCCTTCATGGACTCACCAAGACTCCTCGATAGTTCGGGCAGCTTTTTGCCTCCGAAAAGTAATAGTGCGATCAACAAAATGACAATTAGCTCCGGTGCACCTAGATCTAAGAAAGCGAAGTTTGAAACCATTGGTTTTCCCTCAATTGTTACCCTTAACAGTCATTACTATAGTATCACATCTGATGCTATGTGAATACTTCTGAAAGACGCAAAATGACAGCGTAATTCCAATACTATACTAAGTATAGTATTGGGTATTTTTCTAGTTCTGCTGAGTGAAGTAGTTGATTTCGTTGACGATGTCGAGCAGAGCTTGGGCACGAGCCTTGTCGTCGGTGATTGCCTGGGCGGCGTCGTAGGCGTCTTTGACCAGGTCTTTATTGTCAGATGCCTGGATCATCATCATGGTAGTGCGGAATTTCTCTTCGGGAGTTTGGTCTAGGTGACCAACGAGTGGGGTAAGTTGCCGTAGTGCATTTTGCTTGATGTCGAGTAAGTCATCGGCATTACCATTGGATGGCGCTGGTGCAGAAGGCGTAGCCGCGTGTTCGGCGGGTGCTTCCTCTTTGTGTTCATCAACTGGTGGCGCAGGTGCTGCTGCGTCGCCGACCACTGCATCACTCGGCGGATTGCTCATCCAGTCGTCTTTAGAATTATTATCGTTGTTACCAAACATGTGCCCTCCCTGGTAATTTGCGCTGTTGCTTAGGCTATACTATACATAAACCACGACGCTAAGCACAAGGAGTTTTCGGTATGTTGGATGATCTGAAGCTGATTCATGAACGTGACTCCCAGGACACGCTCGGCACTGCCGAGAACCAGTGGATGCAGCTGGAGCGTGAATACAACCCAAAAATTTACGATAATTTTCAGCCAGCTCACATCGTTTATTGTGGCATGGGTGGTTCCGCACTCGCGGCTGCGCTTAGTACAAGTTGGCCTCGCTACAAAATTCCCTTCGAACTTGTACGTAACTACGACATCCCAGCGTATGTTTCTGACGAGACCCTTTTCATTGCCTCCAGTTATTCTGGAAACACCGAGGAAACGCTACACGCATTATCTATTGCCGAAGAACGAGGTGCTAAAATTTTAGTCATTTCAAATGGCGGCAAGCTACTGGATCATGCCAAAAAACACGATTATCCAACGATCTCTGTCGATCAAGTGCGCGGACCACGCTACGCGGTTCTGGGTGAACTGAAGGCGTTAGTCAGTTTACTGCGCCCTTATAATGTTTTTGCCGCCGAAGGCATCGACGACATACTCCACAAGACCATCGAATTCTTAAAAGAAGCCGTTACAGAATGGGTGCCAACCGTTCCAACCGCTTCAAATCCAGCGAAAATGCTGGCTCAAGAATTGATAGGCCAATCAGTGGCGGTCTATGCCGGACCCAGCCTGTTCCCGGCTGCCTACAAGTGGAAGATTGATCTTAATGAGAACGCCAAGCAGCTGGCCTGGACTGATGCCTATCCCGAGTTTAATCACAACGAATTTTTAGGTTGGACTAAACAGCCAGTTCAAAAGCCGTATGTGGTGGTGGAGCTTCGTAGTAACTTGGAACACCCCCGAACGCAACGGCGCTTTATGGTTACCGAGCGATTATTGTCAGGTATGCGTCCGGCACCACACGTGGTAAATGTACCGGGTGAAACATTACTCGAACAACTTGTCTGGGCAGTTGCCTTTGGCGATTTTGTGTCCCTGTATGTGGCGATCCTCAGTGGCGTTAATCCGGGTCCTGTCGAGCTAATGGAGAAGTTTAAGCTCGAGATGAACGCTAAGACTTAATCTGCAGTCGTTTTTCTTCTGTTTGGAAGAGGCCTAGTTCGTCGTCTGCTTGCGCCAGCACTTCATCAACGATTTTCTTGGACACAGCAGTGCCATAAATATTTCCGACGGATGCCATATCTTTGTTGTTGACGGCACCTTTTATTATTTCGACGATAAATTTACTGTCGATTGGCGGAGCGGGGATATTGCTGCCCGCCAAGAAAGATTCGCCACGGTCAGAACCGAAACGTAGGGTGACGCACGGCACACCAAGAATGTTCATCTCCTCTTGCATGCTGCCGGAGTCGGTTGCTACGACGGCGCACTTGCGCATGGCGGCGATCACGTCGCGGTAGTAGGGCCAGACGTCGGAGTAGATGAAGGTTTCAGGAAACTCTTTTGCAAGACCCTCGATACGTTGACGCAAACCAAACTCATCAATGGCTGCCTCAGTTCCGAATAGTGAAATCAATAGCACTGAGTGGCCATCTCGGATGAGTTGTTCCATGGCATCAATCAGGACGATAAAACGTTGCTCGTCTTGTGTGTTCTCGCGTCGATGAATGCAAACACGGATAAACTCACCGTTTTCTAACTGCGGATACTTTTTGAAAATAGTTGATTTCTCAGAGTCGGCGATGGCGGCAACTGTTGCATCAGCGACCGTATTGCCTACAACTTTGATAGTTTTTGGATCAAAACCTTCTGCCAGCATAAACTCACGGTCGAGCTCTACCGCTGCAGCGTGGAAGCCGGAAGCGGGTTCAGAAACGCGTGTGTTGTATTGTTCTGGGTACGGTTCCATGCTGCCGAGTTCGTAATTTTCGCGTTGTTGCATGGCCTCGTAGTACGTATTCCAGTCGAACTTACCAGCTTTAAATTCATCGTAGAATTGCTGGTAGACCGTCGTCTTGGGAGTGAGTGTGCGAATACCCGCCTCGACGTGACAACAGGCCACGCGGTGCATAAACGAGCCGAGACCAATTGCCATCGATGTGCTGGTGTCACCATGAATGTAGGGGATTGGAGTTTTATCGACCGAGTGTAGGTACTCGATAACTTCTCCAAAACGTTCGATCATCTGGGCAACCTTTTGGTTGAGATTGCCATCTATCTTTAGATGAATGTCGACCTCCAGACCAAACTCTTCTTCCATGCCGCCACTGTAGCGGAAGTCGTAATGTTGGCCGGTATGACAGAGTAGCACCAGCTCGCCGCGGTTCTTGAGCTCCCAATAAATCGGGGCTTGTTTAATGATGTCGGGTTTGGTTGCAATGGTTACGATGTGGACGAGTTTTTTGTCGGAGTCGCTGATTTTCTTGATTGCCGATGGTTCAAAGTAGTTTGGTGCTTTCATAATCACAGGTAGTTATTGAGGCCTTTCGATTTCATTGATTCGAGTACTTTCTTGATATCCTGGTCGTTGTCTTTGTTGAGCACCAGCAGGGCATCATCAGTAGAAATAATTGCGATATTGTCCAGTCCGACCGTTGCGATCAAACGATCGTCCGTGCTCATCACCAGGCAGTTGGCACTGTCGACATCAATGTGTTCGCCACCCTGATGAACCATGTCATTGCCGTCAAACTCAGCCAACAAGTTGTGAAGTGCTTGCCAGTTGCCAATATCACTCCATTTAAAATCGGCCGGGATGAGGGCGAGGGGATATTTTTTGGAGTCGATAATTTCAATCTCGTGAAGCTTGACAGGCACTTTCATGAAGGCCTCAACATCTCCAGAGTCAATAAATTCGTCAGTCCATTTAATAATTTCGGGATCGGCGTCTTTATAGGCCTCGATCAGAGTCTTGGCCTTGAAGCAGTAGTAGGCGGCATTCCAGTAGTACTCACCGGTTTTTAGGTATGATTTTGCAACCGCTAGGCTTGGCTTTTCGACGTACTTTTCGACGGTATAGACAAGCGGATCTTCCTGAAATACTTCGTCAATTTTGATGTAGCCAAGTCCTGCGTCAGGCCGACTGGGCTTAATACCAACCAGGGCAATATTGTTGGAGTGTTCCTCGATAAATCCGTATGTTTCGTGCATTGCTGTCTGGAATTCGTCCGATCCGGTTACCGCATGATCAGAGGCCAGGCTGAAAATCACTGCTTCCGGATCTCGTCTGTAAATGGTTGACGCAAACAAGGCGAAGGCGGCAGAGGTACCGCGTGTAACGGGCTCGACAATAATGTTCTCTGCTGGAATACTCGGGAGCAGTTCCTTGATCTTAGCGGCATATTCACCAGAGGTGGATACGAAAATGTTTTCGGGTTTTACCGCACCTTTTAAGCGATCGACGGTTTCGTCTATGAGAGTTTTGTCGCTAACGAACTTTTGCATTTGTTTTGGTAGATTGCGCCGACTTAGTGGCCACAAACGCGTACCTTGGCCACCTGCAACTACCACCGCGTAGCGATGCGAAGTATCGGTCATTTATACAGTTTTCCTTCTTAGTGTAGTGATTTTGATCAGTCTCACTTATATTCATTATACCGCTAGACTAGCGAATCTGGCCCAGACGGCATGTTAAATTTACATCCACTCTTGAGCACGTCCTTCAGAGGACCAACACTATACTTCCAGGGAATGTCCACTATAATTAGTGACATGACATCCACACGGTTTTCGGGCGGTATAGCAGCCATTCGAGTTTTGTTGATGGCAAGCATCGTCTGTTTGCTGTTTTATGCCTTTCGAATGTACCGACTTGGCGAGGTTGTATTTAGTTATTTGCCGTGGAACTTGTTTCTTGCCTGGATACCGCTGTTGTTGATGGTGGTACTAGTGCGTTTACTTCGCAAGCAGGCGTGGTCAAATTGGCCAGCGCTACTGACGACGCTCGCCTGGCTACTGTTTCTGCCCAACAGCTTTTATATGGTGAGTGACTACATTCACCTGCAAGAGCTAACAGCCGACCGCATTCTGTACGATGTGGTGCTGTTTACGATGTTTGTTGCCACGGGGCTTTTGCTGGGCTACTCGAGTGTATTCCTATTTCACATGGAGCTTCTAAAACGGGTTAATCGCTACACGGCGGCGCGCATTATTTCGGCGGTGCTGCTGCTGTGCAGTTTTGCAATTTATCTGGGCAGGGATTTGCGGTGGAATAGTTGGGACGTGCTGTTTCATCCGCAAGGCTTACTGTTTGACCTATCCAACCAATTACTGCACCCATTTGCGTACGGCGATATGGTGAGTACGGTGCTGCTATTCTTTGCACTGACAGGCGGTTTGTACTATGTCGGTTGGCGATTGGTGAGCGTTGCACTCCAAATTACTCCACGCAAGGCTTAGCCTCTCTACCTCTGGTATACTGACAGTAATGAAGCAGGAACTTGCCCAGGCGGTCGCCGCAGTAGTGAAGGATTTGTTCGACACCGATGTGTCGGTAGATTTGACGCGGCCAGATGAACAATTTGGTGATTTTGCTACCAATGTTGCTATGCAGCTGGCAGGCAAGCTGGGTAAGAACCCACGTGAAATTGCCGAGACGCTCGCAGCCAAATTGCGTGAGTTACCTGACATTACCAAGGCCGAAGTTGCTGGTCCAGGCTTTGTGAATATCACAGTGGACAACAGTTCTTTGCTCCAGGCACTCAACCAGCCACCGGCCAAGCCACTCGAAGGGAAGGTGATCGTCACAGAATACTCAGATATGAATCCTTTCAAGCAGTCACACGTCGGCCATCTGTACACAACCATTGTTGGTGATGTCATCTCTAGACTCTACAAGTCAGCGGGTGCAACTGTACACCGCGTGAACTTTGGTGGGGATGTCGGCCTTCACGTGGCCAGAACCATGTGGGGAATTATCAAGCATCTCGGTGGCGAAAACCCGGAGGGCTTATCAGAGGCAGGTACAAGCCCGCGCGAACAAACGACGTGGCTCAGCCAACGATATGTTGAGGGCACTAAAGCATCCGAAGAAGATGAGGCCGCCAAGCAAGAGATTGTCGAGATAAATCAGCGGATTTACCAGCTTCATGATGCAAATGACCACGACTCAGCATTTGCGCAGATTTATTGGACTTGCCGTGAATGGAGTTACGACTATTTCAAAGAATTTTATGACCTGCTCCAGGTTAGTCAGTTTGAAAAATACTACCCTGAGAGTGTGACCGCGCCAGAGGGGATCAAAGTTGTCCGCGAGCAGCTAGCCAACGGTGTGTATCAGGAAAGTGACGGCGCAGTTGTCTTTGACGGCGAAAAATACGGCCTACACACTAGGGTGTTTATCAATTCCAAAGGCCTGCCAACCTACGAAGCCAAAGACGTCGGGCTATCAATGCAGAAATGGGATGACTATCACTTTGACGAGTCGGTGATTATTACCGGTAACGACATCCAGCAGTACATGCAGGTGGTGCTCAAAAGTATCGAACAGTTCAAGCCAGAGCTGGCCAACCGCACAAAGCACATCACGCACGGCAATGTGAAGCTGGCTGGAGGCGTAAAAATGAGCTCGCGGCTCGGCAACGGCTTGGCACCAGAAGAAGTAATCGAATCTGCCCGCCAGGCCAGCCAGCAACAAACGGGCAAAATGGATGAGTCGGTGGTGATTGGCGCGGTCAAATATGCCTTTTTGCGCTCCCGCATTGGCGGTGATCTGATTTATGACCCAGTGGAGTCAGTCAGTATCGAGGGTAACAGTGGACCGTACTTGCAGTATGCACATACCCGCGCCAGAAGTATCTTAGCGAAAACAGAGGGCGGAGCGGGTGAGCTGACCGACCTGCAACCTGGCGAGCGAACATTGGTACGCAAACTTTGCGAGTACCCAGATGTGGTTGCGTTGGCCACAAACGAATTAATGCCGCACCACATCTGCACGTATCTATACGAACTAGCCCAGACCTTCAACCGTTTTTACGAACAGAATCGAGTGATTGGCGATACAAGACAGGCCCAGCGCCTGACTTTAGTGGCAAAGTACGCCGAAACCCTCAAAGCCGGTTTAGGACTACTAGGTATGTCAGCTCCGGAGCAAATGTAATTATCATAGGGGAGATCATAAATCTATGACTGATAATGATTGGAAAGAGAAATTAACCCCCGAGCAGTACCGTGTACTGCGTGAAGGTGGTACCGAGACGCCGGGTACGGGCAAGTATGTTGATTTTGCCGAAGATGGTATGTATCACTGTGCTGCCTGTGGGCGAGCACTCTTTAAGAGTGATACTAAATACGAGTCAACTATTCCAGGTCTCATTGGGTGGCCAGCGTTTTCTGAGGCTGCCGCGAATGATGCCGTTGAACTCAAGTCAGACGACTCACTTGGCATGGCACGTACAGAAGTTGTTTGTAAAAAATGTGGCAGCCACCTCGGGCACTTATTTGATGACCCAAGCTCGCCCAACGGGAAACACTACTGTATCAATAGCGTCTGTTTGGATTTTGCACCCAAAGACAATAAAAAATAACCGGCAGTTATGTGCCGGTTATTAGCAGTCTCTGATAAACTTACTTGTCGTCTTGTTTGCCTTTGATGGCAGATTCAACGACATCGTGAGGCAGTTCGGCGGCGCCCAGCAGGGCATCACGGACAGTATTTGCCGCATCACCGCCCACAGAGGTTGCTGCATCGAGCGCACCACCAACAGCCGCTTTGGCAGCTTCACTAGTGTCGGCGCCGACATCGCCAGCGGCCTTTATGGCACCACGGACGGCGCCAACGGCGGCCATTCCGATATCACCACCAGTTTCAGCAACGCCACTGACCACGCCCTGGGCGCCACCACGTACGCCATCGATCACGTCGCCACCAACTTGGCTGACACCGTTTACGACACCGCTCATAGTGTTAGCTGCCGTATCGGTAACGCTGGTGCCAACGGTGCCAACTCCCTTGACTGCACCGGCTGCAACAGAGGCGACTGCTTCGACGGCGGTCGTACCGACTTCACCGGCTCCTTGCAGCACATTGACCACCTGGTTCTTAACTGTGCTGGTAACTGCGCTAAGGATGTCATCTACCCCAGTTACGGCAGCTTTTACAGCACCGGTTGCTTCGTTGATAATTCGGTCTAGCATAAACCCTCCTTTGTGAGTAATAAGCAGCTCAAGGCTCTCTTACCACCATACCACAGGTAGGGTTAGCGGTTTTGGCTGTAGTACTTGTTGCCCCATTCGGCCATGGCGCGAAGGACAGGAATCAGGTCTTCACCTTTTGTGGTGAGTGAGTACTCAGTTCGAGGTGGTACTTCGTGAAAAGTCGTTTTACTGACAATGTCGTGAGTCGCTAGATCCTCGAGTCTTTGTGAGAGGGTGCGTGGGTTGATGTCACCAACAAGGCGCTCTAGTTCGCCAAACCTTTTGGGGCCACTAGCCAGGTCTTTAAGAATCAGAGCAGTCCACTTATTGCCAATGATTTGCATAGCCGACGCAACGCAACCAACGCGGCTTTCGATAGCTTCGCTATCGTACTGAGTGATCAATTTCGTATCCGTTGTCTTCATTACTTTACAAAGTATAGTATTGGATCTATACTGCATTAGGTTAATACTATACAAAATATACCACCTTTACAACTTATGCACCAGGCCCGATACGCTTCCGGCAAAGCCGAAAGTTTCTCAGGCCTTCTCGGCCACTGCTTGGTTGCAAGTTGCGATGCTCAGTCACTGTACTTTTGTACAGCTCCTTCCGCTTCTCGCTTGCGCCCAACCATTGACTCGAGCGCATCAGCCGTAAAGGCAAACAAGGAGGGAAACAATAATGAAACTAGGTATTGTAGTGGGTACTATTCGACAAGGTCGTCAAACTTTAAAACAAGCAAACTGGGTACAAAAAACAGCCCAGCAAATGGAGGGGGTAGAGGTCGAGATTGTAGACTTGGCTGACTATCCACTGCCGTTTTTTGCAGAACCTGTCAGTCCTCGTTACAACCCTGAGCGCAAGCCAGAGCCGGCCGCGCAGAAGTGGCTTGATAAAATTGCTGAGTTCGATGCCTACGTCTTTGTAACTCCGGAGTATAACCACTCTATTCCTGGTGTTCTAAAAAACGCCTTCGATTATTTTGACTGGCAGATGAAACGTAAGCCTGCTGCTATCGTGTCACACGGTACCGTCGGTGGTGCTCGTGCTGCAATGCACTTGAAGGAGATCATTTCCGAGGCACGCGCTGTGCCGATCCCAGAGTTTGTGGCACTGGCGCACATGAGTGACGTCATTGACGACGACGGCAACCTATCGGCCGAGGCCGCCGCTAACCCGTATGGTCCCCAAACAGCTCTTGGCAATCTGTTGACTGAGCTACAGTGGTACAGTAACGCGTTGCTCACCGCCAAATAGGGCTTACCAAGAGGTTACTACCAGGAAGAACCTGCGTTACTATACGCAGGTTCTTTGTCTAGTCTCAAACAATTACTATTAATAAGCTTGCAACTTCGGTAAATGATGCTAATGTTTAAGTAAGGAATCATGCATTGTGAGTGTGAAACAACACCTTGACCAAATAAAACATTCTTGGACAGCAGCTTTTGTGGTAATCGCTTTTACGGCCGTTGCGGGGTTGGTCTTGTTACAAACTGCATTTGCGGCCACTGGTAGTGTCTATCTGTCTCCCTCGAGCACAAGCATGGCCCACGGTTCTAGTGTGACGCTGAGTCTGCGCATCAATCCAGGCGCAACTGTTGATGGCGTTCAGGCAACGATTAACTTTGACTCCAGCGAATTACAATACGTTAGTTTGTCGACCTCTTCGTCAGCTTTCCCCATACAGCTGTCGCAATCGGTAGGCAGCAGCTCAATCCAGCTATCTCGTGGCGATTTGTCGGGGGGTGTTAGCAGCGACGCACTCATCGCGAAGGTAACCTTCAAAGCGTTACCGTACAGTGGTAGTTCCTCAGTAACCCTGAGTGGGGTCAACGCTACTAGTGGTGGATCATATACCAATCCATCTTCTGCAAATGCGACCATTACGTTCACGCCTGGTTCATGTCCAAGTGGACAAACAGGCACGCCACCTAACTGTACGACGAGCTCGAGCGGTGGAAGTTCTAGCGGCTCGTCCGGTGGCAGCACCAGCTCAGGCGGGTCGACGAGCGGTTCTTCTGATAGTGGCTCTGGTTCATCTTCAAGTGGCTCCTCTGGCTCATCGTCTAATGGCAGTGGTGACACCAATGCGACTCCCTCGACCGTGAAGAGCGAGGACGTGCAATTTACCCTGGCCGCCATTAAAACGACCAGCAAAGAACCGACAAAGGTATACATTCGTTACGGCATTAATGGCAAGCTCAACCTACAGACCAAAGTGAGCGGCTTCTCGACATCGCACAACATCAAACTTGACCCTAAACTGTTAATTCCCGGCGAGAATTACACGTATCAAGTTGTCTCAATTAACAAAAAGGGCAAGACAACCACCTCGGCAAAACAAACCTTTAAGACTAAAGGCTTCACGGTGACTGTTGGTGTATTCGACAAGAACCACAAACCAGTTAAAAACAAGGAAGTCACGCTACACTCAGACCCGCTAACAGCCACGACTGACAAGACTGGGTTTGCAACCTTTACCGACGTCTCGCCAGGTACCCACACGTTAATTTATAGCCAGGGTAATCAAGAATACAATTCCGAGGTAGTCGTAGCCAACAACGTTGTAACAGAGGATGGCGTGCAAACCGCTCCAACTCAGTCCCTATCAGTTGTGTATGGATTTGAGCAAAAAGACAATTGGCTCACAAACAACTGGTTGATCGTTGTACTGCTGGTTGTTTTGGTGGCAGCTTTTGCAACCATATTGATGCGCCGTAACAAAGTGGCTAGCGTCGGAGCTTCTGGTATAACAGATGCCGAAATTAGCGCAATGGTTTCAGATGATCCAGCGCCACAGACGAGCAATGAGCCGATTAGTCATGTTCCTACGCCATCCAATCCGCAACCCGGCAGCACATTCACACCAGATAATAATCAGGACAAGAAAGAGCCATAAGTAATGGTTGGGCAGGGGATATCACTCCGACGATCATATCTTTTCGTTATTCTCACGGGTATTTTTCTTGCCACCTTTTTTGTGGTGACGCCACGCTCGGCGAGCGCTGCGGCGTGTACAGCGCCTAGTACTGATTACGGTACAGTCTCGAACCTAACCATGAGCATACCGAGTACCGGTACGTACAGAATTTGGACTCGCATGGCTGCTCCCAATGCCACTGACAATACGTATAAACTAGAAATCGATGGCACCACTTGCTACACCGTCGGTGGTAGTACTGTTCCAACGTATGCATCAGGTGCTACGACGTATTTTACGAGTGGTAGCACAAACTGGATTAGTAAGACCAGTGGTGGTGCCCAAATTGACGTCAGCCTGACATCGGGCAACCATACCCTCAAACTGATCGGTAATGCTCCAAACGTTGTGGTTGATCGTCTTATCGCGACTCAGGATACGGCCTGTGTGCCAACCGGTACTGGAGATAATTGCGCCAATCCACCTGACACAACAAATCCGGTTGTATCAATTACTTCACCGGCCAACAACGCTACCATTTCCTCGACGACGACCGTCACAGCAAACGCTACTGACGATACTGCTGTCACTAAAGTTGAGTTTTATGTCGACGGCACGTTGAAAGCCACGGACACCTCTAGCCCGTATACTTACTCGTTCAACCCTGCAAGCAACAGTGTTGGCTCACACCAACTCACGGCGAAAGCGTACGATGCCGCGAGCAATACTGCGACCAGTAGCGTGGTGAACGTAACGATTCCCGATACAACGCCACCGGTGATATCCTCGATTTCTTCTGGTAGTATCACTCAAACTTCAGCGACTATCACATGGACGACAGATGAGGCGGCTGATTCACAAATTAAATACGGTACCACGTCATCATATGGCTCGACGACAACGCTTAACACCACAAAAGTTACCTCCCATAGCGTTTCCGTCACTGGACTTACCGCAGGTACAACCTACCACTACCAGGTAGTCTCCAAGGACGCTGCCGGGAACTCATCATCTTCGGCTGACCAAACGTTTACGACCCAGGCACCAGCGGCTGACACAACCGCACCGACGGTTTCAATGACTGCCCCATCTAACTCAAGTACAGTAACGGGGACTGTCAATGTCACAGCTAGTGCATCAGACAATGTTGGTGTGGCTGGAGTACAGTTCAAGCTCGATGGCAACAACCTAGGTACCGAGGATACCAGCTCACCATACTCAGTTAGTTGGAATACCACGGGGACAAGCAACGGCTCGCACACACTGACAGCAGTAGCGCGTGATGCGGCCGGTAACACCAAGACCGCAACAACCATCACCGTAACCGTTAACAATCCAACCTCTGACCCTGCTGACATTAACCAAGATGGTTCCGTTAACCTCCTAGACTTTAGTCTTCTCGCCAGCAAATTCGGCCAATCGGGCTCAGGTCTGGGTCGGGCAGACATCAACCAGGATGGCTCCGTTAACCTCCTAGACTTCAGTCTGCTCGCCGGCAAATTCGGCACCTAGAACAATACTTCGTCAACACGAACCTACTTTGCCTCCATCATCAACAGAGGTATAATGCCTGTAATGATTGATAAAAAAGCGGTGCCAACCAAGCTACTGTGGGTTGACTTAGAAATGACTGGACTCGATCCTGAAAAGGACGTGATCCTGGAAATTGCCGCCGAAATCACTGACTTTGACTTCAAGACCTTGGCAAGTTACGAGGCTCGGGTCAAACAAAAACGTGACGTGGTTGTCGATCGCATGCAGAAGAATGTTTGGTGGAAAGAGTATCCTACCAACCGCGATGATTTTATTCAGAAACTAGACCAGGGAAAATCACTGGCCGAAGTTGAACAAGATTTAATCAATCTGGTTTCGCTACATTTCGAAGACGAACCAGCGGTGTTGGCTGGCAATAGTATCCACAACGACCGAAAATTCATCGCCAAGTGGTGGCCATCACTGGATCTAAAGCTGCATTATCGCATGCTGGACGTCAGTGCCTGGAAGGTATTTATGCAAGGAAAATACGGGGTGGAGTTTGAAAAAAGGGAAGTTCATCGGGCTTTTGATGATATCCAGGCGAGCATTGCCGAACTTCAGCACTACCTAGAGTGGTTTCAGCATGGATCACAAGACGGTTGAGGATTACATTCTAGAAATGCCCAACGCAGTGCGCGAGTACCCGTTTGGGGAAGGCGTGGCAGTCTATAAGACAGGCGATAAAATGTTTGCCCTGATCAGCGAAGGGAGTGATCCTGTACGCATCAGCCTAAAATGTGACCCGCTGCTGGCGCAAACACTGCGTGAACGCTATGAGAGTGTTATGCCTGGTTACCATTTGAACAAGAAGCATTGGAACACGATCGTACTCAGTGGCCAACTGCCCTGGAACGAGGTCCAGGATCTGATCCGTCACAGCTACCAGCTGGTCGTCGGTAAATAGATATATTCAATCAGCCCAGCAAACCATTACTATACTTTGTATAGTAATGGTTATTTACTCTGTTTTATCAGGAGAGCTGCGTTGTTATACAGTTCAAGCAGCACTTGTCGTGTGAATGGCCCAGCCGCTTGGTAGGCTTGCTGTATTGATGCCTGGTAGCTCTCCAGCTCTTTGCGAAGCTCGGCAGGCAAGGCCTGATTCAATGTGCTGGAATCTTGCGCGTTTTGTAATGCCGCGTCAGTGGCATTATTTTGGCCGAGCGCCAGTTGTTTTTCCGAGACTTTGATCTTGTTGCGACCAAGCAATGCATAAAATGTTTGTTGGTCGCTGGCCAAGCTTAGTTCGGTATTGACTACAAAGTTTTTAACATCCTGGTTGGTAAGATTTTGCTCCTGCAGTCCGGCCACGCGGATAATTTCTTGCTGCTGCTGCGCAATCGCTACATAGGGTGTTTTATCGATCCCACCGCCGCGAACTGCGCCGAGGACAACCACGAGCAATATGACCACGACTGCCACAACGCCAACGATAAAGAGTAGTGACTTTGGGTTGCCAAGGCTGGGCATCACGCTCCGTTTTGGCTGTTCAGGACTCATAATAAAGTCATAGCGCTCGTTACCGGGCTGAGGCGGAGTTTGGGGTGTGTAGGGTTGTTGCGGAGGCATTACTACCGTTAATGATACCGAAAACAGTGTCAATCCGCTACAGCTTAGCGCATTGCCCCTGTTAGCGTACAATGTGAACCAATGGATGCAGTCGAAGAGGTAAAAAACCGTCTCAGTATCGAGGATGTGATTTCGGAGTATGTCCAGCTAAAGCGCGCTGGACGCAACTGGAAGGGTCTGAGCCCGTTTACGAACGAAAAGACGCCTAGTTTTACGGTCAGTCCGGAAAAACAGATCTGGCACGACTTCAGTAGCGGCAAGGGCGGTGACATGTTTACTTTCGTACAAGAGATGGAAGGCTTGGATTTTCGCGGCTCGTTAGAGCTCCTCGCACGACGTGCGGGAGTGGACCTGGATCAATTTCAGTCCAGACGCCAAGGCGGCCCGAACAAAGAGAAGCTATACGAAATTAGCGAGCTTGCCGCCAAGTTCTACCAAACGCAATTTAGTAAGTCCACGTTGGCGCTTGAGTATGTATTTAAAAAACGTGAGTTCACAAAAGAAACAGCCCTTGCGTGGCGTTTAGGCTACGCACCCAACACCGGTAAAGCTTTGGTTGAGTTCCTGAAAAAACAGGGTTACAAAGAGGCTGATATTAAGCTGGCTGGGCTCACTAATCGCTACGGCGGTGATATGTTCCGCGAACGGCTGATGATCCCGCTGGCCGATCCCCAAGGGCGGATTGTCGGCTTTACGGCGCGTCAGTTGGCTGAAAACGACAACGGACCAAAGTACATCAATACGCCCAGTACGCCACTGTACGACAAAAGTCGCCATGTATACGGCTTACACTTGGCGAAAGAAACTATCCGCAAGCAAAAATACGTTGTTTTAGCAGAAGGTAACCTGGATGTCATCATGAGCCACCAAGCCGGCGTAAAAAATGTCGTCGCCACCGCTGGCACAGCTTTGACCGAGCCACATTTAAAGGCGCTCGGTCGCTTCACGGGTGACATTCGTCTCTGTTTTGATGCTGATCGGGCCGGTATGGAAGCGACCGAGCGTGCTATTCCCATCGCCAGTAAAACCAAGGTTAACCTGAGCGTTATCTCTATTCCGAGTGGCAAAGATCCGGATGAACTAATCAAGCAAGATGTGCAGGCTTGGCAGGAAATTATTCAAAAGCCACAGTACGCGCTGGACTGGCTGATGGAGCGCTACCAAAATGTGCTCGATATCAGCACGGCCGAAGGCAAGCGTCGCTATAGTGACGTGCTGCTGCCAGTCGTCAAAAGCCTGAGTGATGTGGTGGAGCAGGATCACTATCTGAATGTTATTAGCAAAGCGACCGGAACGAGTGTCGAAGCACTCAAAACAAAGATGGAGCATGGTAGTAAGCTAGAGCAGAACAAGCCCCTCAGGCGTCCGAAAACAGAGGTAAAGAAAGTTGAACAGTCATCTGCCGAACGGACCAAGCTGGAGGATCATTTCCTGAGCTTGATGCTGCTACACAAAGACCTCCGCACGTACATGCGACTACTCCGAGCGGATATGTTTAGCCGGGAAGAATCAGGTGAAATGTTCGCCTTTTTGGAGACGCACCCGGATTATGCTGGCGCCCAGGACAAAGAAGCGACTGACTTGCGACCTCTGAAAGAATATAGTAAGATACTCGGGTTACAATATGAGGAACTCTACCAAGGCCTCGAGTATACGGAACTTCATTACGAAGCCGCTCGATTGCAGGCACGTCTGGTGGAAACATTCGTTAAAACCAAAAAACAGCAACTTGCAACAGAATTAACAAATGCGGATGACGCTACGACTCAAAAGTTGTTGGCTGAGGCCCGCGAACTCGATGTATTACTAAAGCAAACCACAGGAGGAGCATAGTGCCCAAAAGCAAGAAAGAAGCCCCCAAAGACGAACCAAAGAAAAAAGCCGCTGCAAAACCTAAAGTAACCAAAGCCGATGCCAAGAAAAGCGACCTTAGCCTAGAAGAACACAAGGCAGCCTTACTCGAAAAGGCAAAAAAGGACGGTCAGATTGACCAAAAAGACATCAATGCCGTCATTCCAGATACAGCCGAAAACGCCGAGTTACTGGATGCGCTGTTTACCGAACTGGCAGATGCCAGTATCGAAGTAACTACCACCGAACCAGATGTTGCAGCATTTAGTGACGATTGGGTTACGGAGGATGATGAGGCGGAAGAAATTGCGGCCGACGCCGCCAAGCCAGTCTATCTGGATGATGACGTGGCCGATGACTCTGTCCGTCTGTACTTGCGTGAAATTGGTAAAATACCTCTGTTAAATGCCGAAGAGGAGCTGGCGCTCGCACAACGTGTGGTTGCCGGCGATGAAAAGGCGAAGCACGAGATGGCCGAAGCTAACATGCGTCTGGTCGTATCAATCGCCAAGCGTTATGTTGGTCGTGGTCTAGACCTATTGGACCTAATCCAGGAGGGTAATACCGGTCTGCTGCGTGCCGTCGAAAAGTTTGACCCAGACAAAGGCTTTAAGTTTAGTACTTACGCCACCTGGTGGATTCGACAAGCCATTACTCGCGCCATTGCCGACCAAGCACGTACTATTCGTATCCCCGTGCACATGGTGGAAACCATCAACAAACTACTACGAACACAGCGTCGCCTGACCCAAGAACTTAACCGCGAACCGACCAATGATGAAATCGCCAAAGAGATGGAGATCGAAGTCGACAAGGTCGAACACATCATGAAGATCAAACAAGATATCTCGTCGCTGGATGCATCCATTCGTGATGACGAGGAAGACTCGGTTCTGGCGGACTTTATCGAAGACGAAGACACGGTTACGCCGGAAGAATCTGCCACCAATCAGCTGCTAAAAGAGCAGGTCAAAGACATGCTGGGGGCACTGACCGAGCGCGAACAGAAGATTATCAAGCTACGTTTTGGTCTAGAAGATGGCAAGTCACATACTCTGGAAGAGGTCGGGCAGGAGTTTGCCGTCACTCGAGAACGCATTCGTCAGATTGAGGCCAAGGCCTTGGCAAAACTTCGCAAGCATCGCGACGCTAAGAAACTGCACGATTACATCAAGGGGTAAGTTCTTCAGATGAAGAACCAAATCCTTACTTTTGGCATGATCCAAAAGTAAGCAAAACATCACGGGCTGCGTTTTACCGCGGGGTACTTCCACAAGACAAAACGTTTGGCCTGCGGATCGCACTGCCACTGGCAGTTTGAACGTACCTCGGCCAGCCAAGCACACTTTTTATCTTATTCCAGTACTCCGGGTAAAGCCGATGCCCGAACCTAAGTAAAAACAAGATAGTAATTAAAGCCAGGCTAGTGTGGCACTGGCACAAAAAAGGTGTAGAGTCATATTAAGTAGTACGAGAACCAACAGTTTGCTTTGCGGCCTTGATCCAATCGGCACCTTGTTCGGTATTTGCGCGCCGGCCGGGGCGAGCCTCAGCCCCAAGATTATTGCGCGTCCAGGGCATAATAATTGCTGTGACTGGTTCGGTAGGGCCAAGCGGCGAAGCCCAAGGTTCTCCAATCACAATTGGTGCTATCCGGGAGATGTCGATGCTGCCCAGGGCGATGAGCCTGTCATGTTTGGCGTGATTATCGGTCATGTGTCGACTATCAAAGGCAATACGCTGCCCATGAGGACTTGTTTGTACAACGAAAGTACCATGATACTCCCCTGGATCTACTGTATAACCATCGGGGCTCTGAACAAAGTCACGTAGTACTGGATCGTCCAAGGCCATTTGCTTTAATTCTTCTAAACTAACACTGAGGCCCCGCTGCTTCCAGGCGGCGTCGATAACACCATTGTCATATTGAACGAGCCGGTCAGGGTATGGTAGTGGTTGGGGGTTAACAGTGAATTCGGACATGAATAGAGTGTATCATAGTTATGCTTATTTGTCAATTTCGTTACATTACAACATTACTGTTGGCTGCCTATGGGTGGGTGTATCGGAATAATTTACGCGGTGTGGCTGATTTGATCCTGCTCCACAGGGGTGTCTGATCTGTTTTGCGAGGGCAGGGGCAGTACATTAGGTGATTGTTTGATGTGGTACTCCAGACGGCGTCGGCGTACATTTTCATCGTGCACACGGTCGGCTTCGTCGTCGAGGTCATGGATGTGGGCACAGGCCATCATGGCTAACTCCGCTTTTTCATCGTCACTGAGCATGGCCACAGGGTGTTCAACTGCGGGCTCGGGGGTCACTACCGGAGGCGGAAAGTCTGGCGTTCTAATCTGAGACAGGTAGTTTGTTTCGATGAACATGGTTTTTGTTCTTGGTAACTACTTATCCTCTACCTTACGCCGCTTATGGTTATTGTCAAGTCCGCAACAAGGTGATTTGGCAGGCGGAATCTGCTAGAATACTCATGAATGTCAAACATCAAGATTATCGGTATCGGTGGCAC
>JAGQNT010000042.1 GCA_020427965.1 Candidatus Saccharimonadota bacterium
CTATGCCTTAAAACTACTGCAATCACAGGGTGAGCTGACCATTGCATCAACCGCCAAAGACCCGCAATCGGGAAAGCTCGTGACCGAAGAATATCGAGTTGAAGGGCCGGTGATGTTGTTCTTGACGACGACCGCAATCGACATCGATGAAGAGCTTTTAAACTGCTGCGTGGTGCTCACCATTGATGAGACCCGAGCACAAACGGCAGCGATCCAGGATAAACAGCGCAAGGCCAGGACCTTAGAAGGCTTACTGGCGAACAATGAAAGTGAACAGCTCATAAAGCAACATCAAAATGCACAACGTCTGTTAAGGCCTTTAGCCGTCGTCAATCCCTATGCTGAACAACTGGCCTTTGCTGACAGTCGAACCCGAACTCGCAGAGACCACGAAAAGTATCTCACCTTGATCGATAGCATTGCCTTGCTCCATCAACACCAACGTACCATCAAAACCATCGAGAAAAACGGTCAAGCCATCGAGTATGTTGAAGTGACCCTTGATGATATCGCGTTGGCCAACGAGTTAGCACATAGCATCCTAGGCCGTTCATTGGATGAACTGCCACCGCCAACAAGAAGCCTACTACAACAATTTCATACCTTAGTCGCTAAAACCATGAAGGCCGAAGACCTAAGACAAACCGAAGTCCGTTTTACTCGAAAAGAAGTCAGAGAAACCGTTGGTTTATCAGACAAACAAATCCGCGTCCATCTCGAACGACTGGTTGAGTTGGAATATGTATTTGCCCATCGAGGCAAGAACGGCCAACGTTATGTTTATGAGTTGGTGTTCGATGGTGATCTTGAAAAAAGCCAACGCCAACTGATGGGCTTAATTGACACCAAATCGCTCAAAGCACAGCGCAAAAAAACTACTACGACCGCCAACCTCGTGGTCAAAAACACAGACCCCGTGCCTAGCTCGTGGTCAGCTAGTGGCCAGGTCGTGGCCGCCTCGTGCCCAGTGAAAAACCCCGTGAAAGCGAGGCAAACAGCGACATCTGTTGAAGATAAAACCACACAGACTAAAAAACGCACTGTTCCCAGGAAAAAGTCCAACGGGTCGTACCGTAGTTATAGCCATCCCTTAGCCGCCAGCGAGGCCTAATTATGGCTATGCTTGAAGGCTACGTGCTGGCCTACAAACAACAGCTACAAGCGCAACACTATGCCCCCCAGAGCATTGAATACAAACAGCTGGCCTTGGAAGACTTCATCGCCTGGTGTGAAGAACGCGGTATTGAACGCATCGAACAAATCACAAGACCGACCTTGCAGCGTTATCAACGCCATCTCACACGTATACTGAATACCCGCCAAAAGCCTCTGACCATCGCCAGCCAACGCAATCGCCTGACGGCGATCAAGACCTGGTTCCGATTTTTGATGCGAGAGAATCATATCGTCTATAACCCGGCCTCAGAACTGGAACTGCCACGCCAGGCCAAACGCTTGCCCAAACACACACTGACGGCGCAAGAGGCTGAACGTGTTCTTATGCAACCGGATATACAGACTGACTTAGGCCTTCGAGATCGAGCGATCTTGGAAGTGCTGTACTCCACTGGTATACGAAGGCAAGAGCTGATCAACCTCAAAACCCACGACGTTAACTTTGAGGCCGGTGTGATCGCGGTACGCCAGGGCAAGGGGCGAAAAGACCGCTTTGTCCCGATTGGCGATCGAGCACTGAACTGGATCGAAACCTACCAACAAGATATCAGGGTGCACCATGCCTTACCGAGCAGCCCAGCGAACCTCTTTCTCGATGAAGCGGGCAGAGCCCTAGAGCGCAACCGCCTATCCAGAAGGGTTAAAAAATACGTTAAAAGCGCCAAGATCACCAAAGAAGGCTCTTGTCACCTGTTCCGCCACACCATGGCCACGCTGATGCTAGAGAACGGTGCCGATATCCGCTATATCCAGCATATGCTGGGCCATGCGGCCTTATCGACGACTGAATTGTATACCCATGTGGCAATCCACAAGCTCAAGGAAATCCACACGGCGACGCATCCGGCTAAACCCAAACAAGCCCTCATTGAGACATTGATCGCAGAAGCCGAAGAAGAAACCTGATATGCTTACGCCTACATACCCAAAACCTCACCTGAATCCATGGCTCAAACTGCCAGTGGGTTAGGTGTATAATCAGAAAGTATGAATAAGAGCGTCTACCTTGAAACCAGCTTTATCAGCTATCTGACCAACCGTCCGAGCCATGATCTTATTACAGCGGGACACCAGGCTCTGACGCAAGACTGGTGGGATAACCAGCGCCCACACTTTACCCTGTACGTCTCAGAACTGGTGGTTACAGAGGCGAAGCGTGGTCATGAGGAAGCGGCTGCCAAACGCTTATCCGCCCTAGAAAACATAGAACTACTGAAAATTACCGATGAAATCTCAGCATTTGCCAAAGCACTGATAACAGGGCATGCCATACCAGAAGTTGCGGTTGCCGATGCCGTCCATGTCAGTACAGCAGCGATCAATGGCATAGACTACCTGTTGACATGGAACTGCAAACACATTGCCAATGCCCAACGCTATGAAGCCATTCGAGAAATATGCCGAGAACAAGGCTACAGATCACCGGTGATCTGTACACCGGAAGAACTGATAGGAGACCCGATATGATCTGGGAAGACCCCATCGTCAAAGAAGTCCGAGAAATCCGTCAGCAGATTGCAGCGGAGCACAACAACGACATAGACGCCCTATGCCGTTACCTGCGAGAACAGGAAAAGCATGAGCATCGCAAGCTTGTGACATTGGCTGCAAAGAAGCCCTAGGCACTGCTAAGGCTAGGGAAGACTGACACGACGAAGTAACCGGACCCGTTAACGCGAGCGGACACGTTTGACGCCATTTGACCGCGCGTCATGCTCCTTGCAGAGCTTCACAACTTCCCTTCGGGTGCTCAGCAGCAAGCAGCCTGCCGCGCTGGGGCAGAGCGAGCCGGACAGTCCATCGTGTTTGCTTGAACTCATCATAAGAAAAGGAATAACACCTGCTGCCGCACGTGTTATCGGTTTAATCAAGCGTGCGCACAAACTGGCTGCGCCAGATTGCACACAAGAGCCCCCAACCCCCAGAGGGGGCTTTAGGCGGCCATCAAGCCTACGGTTAACATAACGTGGCATTATGCGCAATTTTGGCTTTGCACGGCGCTCGTCTCTTGCTTGCGCAAAGCCAAAACTGTTCGCTGCGCCGCATAATAACATTATGTTAAATGCC
>JAGQNT010000043.1 GCA_020427965.1 Candidatus Saccharimonadota bacterium
CGGCCGCGTCCCGTGCCTGGTGGAAATTTAGTATAGAAAAAGTTGGGGAAGTTCTCCAAGATGAGTTTGTTTCACTAACCATCTTAAAACAGGAGGAAAATCCCCATGACATTGAAACCAGAAGAACTTCAAGTATTCAACCAGCAATCGATCCAAGGCGCTATGAGCCAACTAGATTTGCAGGGCATGACAGTAATGAGTCTGCTTCAACACGGCTCAGGACTGCTGCTTAAAGAGGCAATAGCTCAGGAGATCGATCAGCACCTAGGACGATGCCGCTACCAGAGAAATGGCAAAGTCCCTGGCCATCGTAATGGTTACCAGACTACTCGCATTGACACGCCCATCGGGCAAGTCGAATATGAGCGCCCGAAAGTCACCGGGACTGACTTTAAGTCACAGTACCACACAGCCCACATGAGACGGCCTGAAGAGTTTGCAAGTGCTGTCACCGACATGTACGTCAATGGCGTGTCGACGAGAAAAATCAAAGACTCACTCAAGTCAGTGACCGGTAAAAAAGTTCGCATGAGCAAGTCAACTGTGTCGCGAATTACCAAGAGACTTCGCAATGAGTTCGCCCAGTGGAAAATTCGCGATTTGAGCCATGTTCGCGTTGCCTACTTGTTTCTCGACGCCATTCGCATTGGCATGCGCATGGGTGGAAAGGGTAAAGACGCCGTTCTTATTGCCTACGGCATTCTACAAGACGGCACGACAGAGCTATTATCGATAGGTCTTAGCCATTCTGAGAGTAACCGCAGTTGGGGTGCCTTTGTGCAAGACCTCAAGTCTCGCGGCCTTGCTGACCCATTGTTGATTTGCTCTGATGGCAACCAGGGTCTTATAAACTCAATCGAATCGCACTTCCCGACGAGCTATAGGCAGCGCTGTGTGAAGCACCGAGAGCAGAACATTTTAGACGCAGTACCGGTGTCAGAGCAGGGCCCTGTGAAAGCCAGTTTAAAACAAATTTTCTACGGCGCCACCTCACTGGCTCAAGCCAAACAGTTCGTCGCCAAGTTTAAGAGAGAATTTGGTAAAAAATATGGCACAGCCACGCAAGTACTGCTAACCGATCTCGATCAGTGTTTAACGTTTTATCTTTTTCCCACTCACCACTGGAAGCGTATGCGAACGTCGAACAAACTCGAGCGGCTCAACAAAGAAATAAAACGGCGTTTAAAAGTCATTGGTCGCCATCCTGATGAAACGGGTTGCTTGTCGTTGATCTACGCACTATCGAGCAAATACGCAGCGACACAGCTCAAATTTCGAATCGATGACCTAACTATTGCTGTTTGGAGAAAACTTCGTGAGGAAAAAGTTTACATGATTGAACAGCTCATGCTTGACCTCGAGGCAGCATGACAATATTTAAGCAGCTCTCGTCGGTGAGAATCTAACCAACTTTTTCCCACCAAGACCGGGACGCGGCC
>JAGQNT010000044.1 GCA_020427965.1 Candidatus Saccharimonadota bacterium
AGTTGGAGCAACAGGAGCTGGGGTCGCGGCTGGCGCTGAGGCAAGATCAGAAGAGACTGCAGCTTGCGCTTGAGTTGAAACAGGCGCCTCTGACGTCGAAGGAGAAACCGGCGTTGGCGCTGGTTGAACTTGTGGTGCTGGTGTCTCTGGCGCAGCTGGAGTTGAAGTAACAGGAGCTGGGGCCGCGGCTGGCGCTGACTGAGCCACTGTAGTTCGAGCCGACACAGAAAAACTCGGTGCTGGACGTGATGATCCGAATCCTGTTACTTCAGGAACGGGCACTGGGGAGACAAGTGGCACTATGCCATGCGCCAAAACCTTCTGCTGAATAGTGATGCGAACAGAATTGTCACGACCGCCATTCGTATACAACAAAACCAAATCACGTAATTCGTTCTTTTCAATCGGAGCAAGCTCACTCGCACGAATAGCCGCAAGTAGTGACATTACTCCTTTTTGTGTTTCAAGATCAAATGCAAACTGCACGGCACCTCCGGCCAAAGAACTATCGTTCGCCATATATCGAAATCATATCATTCTTTATTTGAAGCACGAACAGTTAATGTCACTAAATCTGTGAATTATTACCTACTGACTCTTGCGCAAAGATCATTTCTGACTCAATGACCCACCGCGCGTATAGTGCACCAAACTGAAGCGTTAGGTCTTCACCGACAACCGCCTGCATCTCATCAAGCATGTCAATCCAAGTCAGAAATGTTTCGTACTTAATATTCTGTTCTGCCAAGATCTGACGCACATCACGATCGCCCGCAAGTCGCAAAACATCAGCGACTGTCTGCTCCTCCATAAACAAGAAAGCACTGGCTTTTTCTTCACCGAGCCATCGTTCGAACACATCAGTGGTCTTTGATTCAATTTGCGTCACAATAGTGTCAAGCATGCGCTCAAAAGCCGCTGCCGATGTGTAGTGACGATCAATGAAATCTTGATAAAACGGCGCACTGAGATACAGCTTGATTAGCGATCGCTTTTCATGATTTGGCGCAGGAGGAAACACCCGTGGAGTTAAAGACGGTATAGCAGTCACCACTGGATCTGCTTTTTCTAGACTAGCAATCAAAGCAGATTCATCAGCCGAAGGTGGAGCATCTACCAATTGTGCATCAGCCGCAGTAGCTACCTGCTCTATCGAATGCTTTTTACGCCGAGCTTTGCTGCGCCGACTTGAACGGAGCGCCACGGTAATTGAAAGATTGGCGGACTCATCGTCACCGCTAACACGCAACGAATGGTGCTGCGGCAGCTGCACTCCAAGCTCGGGCAACGCTTCATCTACTGTCGAGAGTAAATGGTCGTGATGTTTAACCTGCTGATTAGGCACATCAATTGCTCGAATCGCGTCCTTTAATTCCTTCACATCATTCTCGTCAAAGCCAGCAGGTGGAATGAATGACAATTTTCTGATCAACTTGTCCACCATAACCTGCTTACGCTGGTCTTGGATAAAAGCTTGGTTACGATCTCGCTCGACAAGCAGAACCTCTCTCATTTTACGAGCATCAACCACGCCAGACTCACCTGCCACTGGCACTCTCATCCCGCACACTAAAAGCCACTCATTTTCATGACTCATAACGTATTCTTCGAGCAGATGATACGTTGCGATTTTTTCACCCTGAGACCTTGTTTGATCAGCCAATGCTTCTTTACACTTTCGCTCCAGCATCCGCACTGTTCGGAGCGTATCGGAATCAAACGGTAGACTAGCGGTGACTCGCCGTACAATCTCAGCCGTGCGCTTCGCCAAACCTGCAACTTCTGGCGCCTCAGCCAGTGACTGCACGTACGCAGTCAAAGCAGCTAACCGCTCATCTTGCACAGAGGGCGAGCTGCCTCGCGCAACACTTTCTTGTACTTCCTGATACAAATCATCCACTGTCGAGCGTTCATCTCGTGTATAAAAAGGATGTTCTATCACCTGCCGCAAACACACGTCAGCCGCCTCCAAAACTGATGTCTCCAAAACAACATCATCCGACTCCACGCGGCCCTCTCTGGTTGTAATTACATTTGCATTTACGGCGGCAGCAGTAGTGCCTGTTGTCACGGACTGAAAACGCTGTCTCACTCCCGACTCAATCTTAGCTGCCTGTTCTGACACTTGCTGTACTACCGAGGCGTACTGCGCTCGAGCTTGCTGAACAACCGTAAGATCTCGTACAGTTGACCGGCTTTTCGCAATTCGACTCTGCAAAGTCTTTACTTTCTCTTGCAGCTCTGCAAGCTGCTGGAGAGCTGCCGCGCCCGCGGCAGGAGCCTTCTCCGCTGAAAGTTGATTATGTATACGAGCCTTCACGGCTTCAAGATACATACTTGATTCATTGATACTCCCTTCAATCTCATCATACGTAGCCTGCACCACATTCTCTTGACTAACTACAGCCACGTCGCTTTGTTGCTGACGATTGACCATCCCTGCATATGCGCGCTTGACATAATCACGCAACACAAACAAACCGTCATAACTGCGTTGCATTTGAGCGATAGCTTGAGGAGACAACTCACCAGCATTCTCAATCACCATTTGAGCGCGCCGCAAATCTCGCTGAACATCACCCCAGAGCCCATGAATAGTTACAAACACCTCCTCTCCCGACACATCAGATAAGGTTAGTTGCGCATAATGATTCGTTCGAGCGATTGCCTCATACTGTTTTGCTGTTTGATACACCTCGCGCACAGACAGCAAAAAAGCTTGCAATCCCGCTGGTTGAGACAAATCAATCGTGTCTTGTTTGTTGGCGCTTATCACAGTGACTTCAGTGGACATAGTTATTACCTTAGAGTCC
>JAGQNT010000045.1 GCA_020427965.1 Candidatus Saccharimonadota bacterium
CAATCTTGTCGTAGACGCTTTTGAGGAGTTCAAGGGCAAACTCGATCCCCCATCTGGCGCGCATCTGGAAACGCCGGAGAAAATCGCGGCAAAAATGACAAAAGGCGGCGCTCTGCTGGCCTATGCCGACGGGGAGATTGCCGGTTGTGTGCTGTATTATCCCGAAGAAAGCGCGCTGTATCTGGGGCGACTGGCTGTACTGCCCGCCTTCCGCCAGCACGGTGTGGGACGGGCGCTGGTACAGGCTGTTGAAGCACACGCACGCCAGACCGGATTTGACTGTGTGACACTTTCGGTACGAATTGCACTTCCCCAGAATCGGGTCTACTTTGAAGGTATGGGCTACCGCTGGTGTTCGGACGAACGGCATCCCGGCTTCAGTGAACCTACTTTCGTCAAATTGGAAAAGAAACTCGAATGAGCAGGTCCTCGTATTTAATCCTTCAAAGTGCGGACTACCACTAGACTTTGCGTTGAACGGATTGTCGCCAGCAGGATGTGTTCGAAAAACGCAGACGACGTTGTCCCTAAGCAAAACTCCGTTTGAGCCGCATGTAAAACCCAACTAAGTTAGAGGTTGAGCCTAAACCTACTCTTGCCTGACTATATCGACCGAGATTTCAACCGCTGGAACCGTTCCCCGGTTCTCAAGCCAGTGTACGGTATTCCTATCTTCGGGCCAGCCCACTCCCGGTCCGTAGTCGGTCGCAACGCCATTTCGATGGTCAGTGATCGTTCCTTGTAGTATATAGACAGTGCCCGGTCTATCTTTATGGTCATGAATCGGACCGAAAACGCCTCCGGGCTCGATAGTCACCATACGCATACGAAGTTGGCGACCGGCCATGCCCTCAATCTCTGGGCCAAGGTCAACCGTTGACAGTAACTTGACTGAAACACCTTTCGTCTCAGGTGCTACCTGTTCGCCGCTCATGGTGTTCTCCTCTCTTTATGTCCAGAACCTAACCCGTGCGCATAACGCAGCTTTGCGGTATATTCAGCGATAGACAGACCATGTAAGTATTATTCACTCGGGCTAACACTTTAAACTGAAAAAGACACTTTTTGAATCGGTCTGGAATCGACTGCGATGGAAGAATGATGCTTATCGGACCGAGGAACTGTATCACTGTTGGATCAGACTATACCCGGATGTTTAATCGCAGCCCAACGCTAGATGAGCGAGTAGTTAGTTCAAGCTCCTCCTTGCTCTTGTCTGCCATTCTAGTCGTTGCAGGAACGATGCCGGGACGTGCCAGATTATGCTCTATTCGTACTATCTACCATAGCCTTTTTAATGAAGTAATACGTTATGCGCCTCGCCATTCAAGAAGATATGTTACCCGGAACGAATGCACTAGAACGTTTCCAACAGGCCAAGCAGTGGGGTTTTGCTGGAGTTGAATTGTGGGGGCGCAGCCTGACCCCGCGCGTACCGGAATTGGCAGATGCAATCCAGCAAACAGGGG
>JAGQNT010000046.1 GCA_020427965.1 Candidatus Saccharimonadota bacterium
AACTTTGATTGACAGCTTGGTCAGATTTCCTTTACCACTTGCTACATTCGCGATGATTCGGTAGCTGTTGGGTTCAAGACCGTTAACGATAGCTACCGAAACGGATGGCAACGCGTCGCCACATTGGTGCGCATCGTCATCTTTGGTTGCGTCGTAACCATCAGATGCAACGAACACTTCTTTCTTTGTCGTTGGATCGGTAGTCTTGATGACATTCAGCTCGATTCTTGCAGCGGCAGGCGTACATTCGGTAGCTTTCTTCTTGGAAACCTTATCAAAGGTTAACTTGCTGTATTGCTGGGCTTTGTTCTTGTTATACCAAGAAGGGTATAGCTCCTTGCCGATTCTTTGGATACCGGCAGGCTGTGTGTACCATTGCCCCTCTTTCCACTTGCCTTCCTTCTTATATACCTCTTGGTGCGCATAGGTCATCACGGAATTGATAATGACTCCGGGCAATGAGGAGTTGCCGTTTTTGAGCGGTGTCGTGTCAGGGTTACCAAGCCACACACCCATGGTCAGCGCCGGGCTGTAGCTCATCATCCAGATATCCTTTGATTTGCCGTTGACGTCGGATGTACCGGTCTTGCTGGCTGTTTTGACACGGCCTTGATCTACGACAAGTCCAGGGAAGTTGCGGCCGTACAAGCCGGCGCGGGCAGAATCATCACTCAGAATATCTGCCAAGATGTACGCGACTTGTGGATCGATGACCTTTTTGCCTTTGCTGTCTGACCACTTCATTAATACTTCGTTGTTCGAGTTTCGTACTTCGAGAACTGTCGCTTGTTTTTTATACACGCCATTGCGCGCGAGTGTCGTAAAGGCGTTTACGTGGTCGGTCATCCGAGTACCGCAACCACCGATTGCCGATGCTAGGCCGACCTGCGCATCTGGACCTTGCGTGCAATACTTTGTATCACCGGCCGCGCGGGCTAGTTCCAGTGTTGGTTTGACACCGGAAACGGCCATAGCTCTAATCGCGGGAATATTCCGCGACAGGGAGAGGGACTGGCGTATATTGATATTACCCCTAAAGCCTTTGTCTGCGTTGTTGGGCTTGTAGCCTCCTTCGAACGTTGTCGGTACGTCAGGGAGAATAGTGCCGCTGCCATAAATATTCTTGGTAGAATCCTCATGTTCAGAGAATAGTTCCGCATATACGAGAGGCTTGATGGTCGATCCTGGTTGGATATAAGCGATGGCGGCATTGTCCTGACCGAAGCCTTCGTAGTTATAATCACGACTGCCCATCATCGCAACTATCTGTCCGGTTTTGGTATCTTCGACCGTAGCAGCACCGTTGCGGAATCCGGCATACTCAGGAGTGCCCTTGTAGTTTGGATTGTTCGGGTTGAACATCGCGTCAAAGCTTGATTCGAGCTGTTTTTGAATCCGAAGATCGAGTGTTGTCGTAACGAC
>JAGQNT010000047.1 GCA_020427965.1 Candidatus Saccharimonadota bacterium
CGGCATCCGGGTTATGCCGGCCTGACCGTCTCCGCCGGCGGCAGCGGGCACGCCTTCAAATTCGCGCCACTGCTGGGCGGTCTCACGGCTGACGTAGTGGAAAGAAAGGCGCACCCTTTTGGAAAGCGTTTCCGCTGGCGCGACCTGCGGCAAGATACGCACGGGGAAGAAGCCGCCCGCAACCGTCACAAACGACAACCTCACTAACCATAGCGCCCCGCCATCACTAAAAAACAGTTCCTAACTCTGGCAGCTATACATAAAGTTGCAAGAGCGGCTAATATGCGCAACGTCCTGAGCAAGTGCGCCACACCTGCCAGTTACCATTGGCAACCAGGGAGAAATCTAAGTCCAAAAAAGCATAATGTGATCATAACAGAGGTGCGTCGTGCCTCTGGCGTTAGCCACCCCTTATTACATACTGGACTCTGGCGTTTCTGGAGTGGAGGCTTCAGCCGGTCCACGTATGGGGGTTGACCCGGCTAAAGCCTCGACTCCGATCACCATATGTGGATTTCGCCAGACTCGAGTTACATATTTTACAAGGAGAACTTTAACATGAAGTCGTCGCATCTTTCAATTGGCCTGTTAGTCGTCATGGTGCTTGGCCTGCTATTGTTCGTCGGATTGCCCACGGGCTATATGCAGGACAACGTCATAACGGGAATAGAATCGGAAGCAGTAAGCGGAGTAGGTTATCCGATTGTGATTGATCCCTCTGACTCCTCCCTAACTCCGGCAACGAGTCTCTACAGTAATGGAACCAACTGGGGTTTTGGGACATTATCTCCACTCGAACGACTGACACTCGCGGCAAATTCCAATATAGCGGTGCAGATGAGTACGCCTGTCAATGTGATTGTTACTCCTGAATCGGGAGGAGCGTTGTCAGCAGGCAGTTACTACTTCAAAGTAGTGGCTTCAGACAGCGTGGGATTGACGACCGGTTCCGCCGAAGTTGTCTGCGCCGTAGATGGAATTACCACAAACCGCTGCGCGCTACAGTGGGATGCCATGCCTGGCGCTGATTTCTATCGCGTTTACAAAGGCAGCGCCTCAGGTGGGCAGGACCGGTACAAAGCCGCTGCGACCAACTCGTACAATTACAACACGGACGTAGGTGCTAGTTTTGGCACTGTGCCACAGGTCACCAGCGCGTATGTAGTCAAATTACAGGCATCTGGTAACTCCTGGTTGTTGGGCCAGATGGGTATCGGGACCACGAATCCTCGAGGAAACCTGGATGTAGTTAGCGCAATGTCTCATGGGCTATTATATGTCGTTAATGATAACGGGATCGTAGATGATAACCTTGGTGGCGTTTTATACCTGGGTAAAGTCGGAGCGGTACCCAACAGTAATAGTTTCATTGGTTCTCTCTTCTTTGAGGCGAAAACAACAGATTCTCTAACACATGTTAGCGGCATAGAGTCCAACGTCATAGATGGAGCAACGACCAGAAATTCTATGACTGGGGATTTGCGCTTCCTTACCAAGCCAGCAGGAGTGGACGATCCGTTGGCGCGCATGGTGATTGACAAAGAAGGTAATGTCGGTATCGGTACAACAAACCCTGTAGAGAGGCTAGATGTAGTGGGCAACATACACGCCACAGGGGACATTTGCGATGGAAGCGGGTGTCTGTCGGAACTCAGCCAGCAAATTGAGGCTCTCCAAAACCAGATAGATACCCTTCAGGCCCAAAATAACGAGCAGGATGCCCGCCTGGAGGCGCTAGAGCAGGCACAATATGTTGAGTTATTCAACGGAGATATTCCTGATGGCGACAGTGTGTATGTGACGCTTCCAGAAGGATTCTTAAGTGGCCTTGTCGTACTCAACTCCTGGTGGCTAGGTTATGAGAACTCGAAGACCTATCACGTACACCTTGTTGAAAGCAATAATCAACCACCAAAAGTGCAAATGATTTCTGAACTCTGGTATGGCTTTGACGACCTCAATCGCTCTCAGGTTACTATCATACCAGGCAATGTTGCCAGAGAACTGGAAATCAGGCGAGTGGGCGGTTGGGATAATATAGCTGGCCCTGTTAAAGTCTACATTAAGTATTTTCCTTAATACGACAACGAGATTTCGGGAAGAATTCTCCTGGAAGGTTGATCGAGTTTCCAAAATTGCTTCATAAATGCGACGTTTTGATCTGAAAAGACCTCCCAGGAAGATGCGAACACAATCTTTATGTCAATCTCTCGTTGTCGTATTAAGACACCAAGATCTCCAGACCTTTTAGAAAAGGTATATTGGGAGGGTTCTGGAACCTCTTGCTGACTGCTATCTGGACAACCGGAGCTGACAAGAAAGAACCACAACTCCCCAGGCAGCGCCAAAGATTTCACAGATTTCGCCGGTTGAAAAACATCTGCGTCATCTGTGAAATCTTTGTTGGGCAGGTGAGTAACCCTGCATCAGGCCGCGACGGTCAACGCAATCTGGTAGCGCGTTGCTCGCCCCTGCCCCACTTTCTTACAAATCCCTATGTCCACCAGATCGTTTAGATCGCGGGCGGCTGTCCGCGGGCTAACGTCCGTTAAATCGCGGTATTCCTGATTGGTGACCGCGCCATGAACCCGCATAAAGCCAATGGCCTGCTGCTGCCTGACGTTGAGCGCCAGGGTCAGTTCGGGGCACTGCCGCGCCAGCGTCTCCAGCGCGGCGTGCAGCGGCTCGTTACCCAACGCTCTGGCGATGCGTATGCCCTCATCATAATACGATCTCCCCACCACACCCTGACCGGATAAGGCGCACACCTCGGCCAGGTCATAGCAGACGGCAGCCAGATGGAATTGGTTGTCCATCTCCTGCAAACCCTCATACGCCCGCGTCAAATAAGGAATCGCCTGCTCATAATCAGACTGGCTCAACACATACCAGTTGCCTAAAGCCTTATTGTTGACAGACACCATGCGCCGATTACCCAATCGTTCGGCCAATTCATGGCTTTCCTGGAAGAGCGGGAAAGCCGCCTGATATTGTCCCTGCCGCATATACGCCATGCCCAGATTGTGTCCTGTATTCATGATACGCACGGCGTCCCGCGCTTCTTGCGCGTAATGCCACGCCTGCCAGCGACACTCGATGTATTCCTCCTGGTATTGTGTAGGCTGCTGGTCGCGCAGCACATAGAGAGCAGCCGCGCGGGCGTTGTTTAAATCGGAAA
>JAGQNT010000048.1 GCA_020427965.1 Candidatus Saccharimonadota bacterium
CCCAGCGCGGGCAAGTTGGTCTTGCCCGACTGGAAACAAGGATGGATTGGCGGTACTGTTCCTGGATACATGTAGCAACTGGTCGGTTCATACACCGGTATTACCAATACCGAAAGAACCTCCGCTGCCTGTGCTAGTTCTAGACGAACCACCCGAGGATACTCAGGTGACTTCGTCAGAAGAGATGTTAAAAAATAAGCCGTTGCGTATTGCCGGGGTTCCCGGTTGTTGTAATTGTGACGGACAGTCAAAGCTCGGATTAACGATCGGCGGCAACGCCGATGATTATATTCTTGGGAAAGGAAAGAGTAATTCCTGGACCATACCAACCAACGTCAAACTCAACTAGCTAGGGGTGAAAACCATGAAAACTTCAATATCGCGGCTTCTGGCCGTGCTCATCTGCACCTGCGCCATCTTGGCGGGGTGTTCAATAACCTCTCCTTCAACTCCGGCAAGACAGGTCAAATTGACCGAAGCGGACTTCGAGGAGTTCAACGCCAAGAAAGCAGCTGATCAAGCGACGGCAAAGGAAGAACATATCAAGAAAGTTTTGGCAGTGAATACCTGGAACTATATGGTCTATCTCACCGGAGAGGCGGTTTGCTGGACCAACCAAACCTGCGCCAAATGGAATCCAGCGATTCAGTCAGTTGCAGTATGGTGGGAACACGACGGTGGCCTTATGGGCTTCAATAGTAACGCTGTTGTCATCAGGCCAACTGATAAGGTTGGTATGGTGATTGGAGAAAGAGCCTATGTGGGCCAGTCTCAGGATCAAGCTGGCGATGCTCGCTTTTTGATCGACCAGTTCACCAGACTGATCGCTCCGATTGGTAACGGTTACCTGTCGCGGTGTAAAAACTGCGGTGGTGGACAAGGGACTTCGGTTTTTTCTCATATCGTGACAAACGTCGCGACTGAATCCACAATCGAAGCGAACTCGGTTCCGCACTAGAGTCGCCGGAGGTGAACCGACGACAGCTATGCTGTCGTCGGTAAACCACTTAAACC
>JAGQNT010000049.1 GCA_020427965.1 Candidatus Saccharimonadota bacterium
ATCGGGGTAGTTGTGGTAGTAGATCGTGTCTCCACCAACTACCTCATAGTCGTACTCCCCAGACAGGTAGCGAGGCGAGTCTTGAAGCGTCATTTGGTAGCTCATGCTGCCCCCAGCGATGCTGCGGCTGCTATTTGCTCTGCCGTAAGAGCAGAGGTATGAACAGAAAACCAAGCCATTCGTCCGTCAAATCTACCGCTCGATGTATTTCTGCCACCAATAACCAAATCGCCGCAATCGGTAAGAAAATCGTAGGTCATTGTATCCACTGATCCAGCCGTACCATCGATGTATGGGATCGCCGTGTTTGCGGTTTGATCCACAACCAGCGCCCAGTGAACCCACTGCGTAACTCCCGGCCACGTTGCGACAGTGTCAAACTCAAAGTTGTCCGGTGTGATCTGCCAGTTTTGATTGCCGGGAAATAGGCGAAAAAACGGCGCAGCTGCCGTGGCACCAAAAAGATTGTCCTCGTTGGCAGTGGTGTCGCGCCACGCCCAGCCCATATATGTACGCACAGAGTTTTGTGCATAGGCACCAATTGCGGAAATTGAATCGTGAGCAGTACCCGACCACGCTGCTTCGCCACTAGCAATATCTGTCAGGCTGGGAATGAACGAACCATCTTCGGAGCTTTTTTCACACATTACTCCGTCAACATCAAAGGTATCATCTACCTCTAGGTTGGTCGCGTAAAGTGCAACCCCCACATAGGCGGTCGTTGCAGGGGCGGTAGCCGTGTGCCAAAAGCGACCCGTTCCAGCCGTCTGAGTTTGCCAGTCAAATGAAATAAGCGCGTAAGCAGCGGTGTAGAACCCGAGCCCAAGTCTGGCTTCACTTCCATTCGGCAAATCTAGATATTCCGCCGAAATCGTAAATGTCTCCCCCTCGACAGCCGCCTTTTTTCTACCGTTATTGTCGTACACACCCTTAGTTCCAGCACTAGTACAAGTAGCCCTAGTCAGATAGTTGTTGCCGCCAGATCCAGTTCCACTCACTACTGCTGACGTAACACCGCTTGCTCCGTCCACACATTTAGAGCCGCTTTGTGTATATGGGGCAACGTGAAGATTCCGTCGCGTTGGATATTCCGGTACGACTGTTCCCGCATCCGTAAACTCACTTGCCCCGCTGTCACCGGCGAGCGGCCCACTAACCCCACCCACATCTACCGTACCCGACACAGCTGCATCCCTGCTGTTTCCAGATAGATCCGTAAGCCCGGTTGTTGAATCTAGCGGCAACAAAAGTCCCAGGTTCCCAAACGACCGCAATAGTGTCGCGTAACTGTAATTCACCCCAAGATAGCCGTCCGGGTTGCGTAAAAACCCATCTATCCACGCTACTTCCGAAGGAGAATCCTCCACCACTAGCGCCCCTTCTGGGGAAGTCCAGAATCCGGGCACCACAGTACCATATACAGCGTCGGTATCATCCTGGGTCACAACGAGCGCCCCGTTCGCGTCGGTCAGAAACCCTGGAACCACAGTTCCCAAAACAGTCGAATCGGCAGTTTCAGTTATAACCAATCGCCCATCGGAATCCACCAAAAACCCCCGGTCGGTGCTGTCAGACACAGCAGAGGTGGAAAGTATCCCACTTGCATCCGTCACAAACCCCGGCGTAACGGTGCCGAATACTTCAGTTTCGGCAAGGGCCATTTGTCACGCTTTCGCTTTGCTTGCTTTCTTTGCCCGCTGGGAGCGGGTGCGGGACTTGCGGACCTGGGCGAGTTCATCCTTACGGTTGTCAGGCCCGGTGATCCGGCTCTTGCCACCCGGGCGCTTGATCGGGAAGTCAATCACTTCGTCAATCGTGTCGTTCAGATGGACGATGGCCTTGTCCTTGGCCCGGATTTCCTGTTCCAGTTCAAGGATCTTCTTG
>JAGQNT010000002.1 GCA_020427965.1 Candidatus Saccharimonadota bacterium
CACTTCCGGTCAGGGCTACAATCAGCCTGATTTCACAGACGCCGCGCTGACAACCTTCATCAACCTGTTCACCACTGGCGGCGAAGCCACAATCTCAGATGGTGAAGTCGCAGTGTTGGCAGACGCCAAAGGAAAGCGCGTTCACGCCAAAAGCAGCAGGGGCTAACCACTCTCAAAAGGAGAATTAGCACATGGCATTTAGCGCAGGCAAATGGGTGACAACCGTCACCCTTTGCGACACATCAGGCAATCGTTACATCAAAGAATTTGAGAACTTTGATACGTCCTACCAGTACGCCGAACAGGTAGCGCGGACAGCTATTGTGGTTTTTTTGGCGCAAGTCACAAAACTAAAAATAGTTCAATACCAGGTAGCACTTGTTCGGGTCGAGGAAAGTTTGGTGCTGCCAACTTCCGTATACGGCGGGCGGACGCTCTCGCTCTCACTTCCCATCAAGGGTAATGCAACAAAACGCGCCGCAATTCACATTCCAGAACCAGCCGACACACTATTCATGGGCACCAGTGGCTCAAGGTATGAAACAATCAACTGGAACTCTGGACAATTGCTCAACTACCTCAACTTGTTTGACGCTACCTACTGTTATCTAGCGGATGGCGAACGCATTGACAGAAAAGATATGCGAGGGAAGGTTGTCACAAAAAAGACACGCAAACGATGAGCGATAACCTGACCGCTATCGAAACACTCGCAGCGGACTATCCAACAAGCAGCACACATGAACTGAGCGCGACCTCGTACTGTGTGCTGCTTTTTTTATCTGAGTACCTGTCAAACAGACGTTTTTGGCTCAATGTCAACAACCCACTGGACGAAATAACAGATGAACAGTGGGACACGCTCGAAGGCTACGTAGACAAAGCGTATAGAGAATTGCAAACCACCATGATAGGCAACCTAATCCCCTATGCAACGCAATCGCTGCCCCCCAACATTTTGGAGTGTGACGGTACACAGTATCAACGGGTAGACTATCCTGAACTGTATGCCGCGCTTCACTCGGATTTCATCGTAGATGCGGATAACTTCGTTGTGCCTGATTTGCGCTCTCGCGTCATTGTAGGAGTAGGGCAAGGAACGGGTCTTAATGAGTATGAAATGGGTGACACAGGAGGTCTCGAAAGTGTTGAACTTACAGCCGGACAGTTGGCTAGTCATAATCATAGCGCTGATGCTCACAGTCATTCTGACGCGGGTCATACTCATGCGTATGTTTCCGCAGTGGCGTCTGTGGTCACGCCAGGAGAGTTACCTATTCCGGTTGGCGCTGCAATTCCTTCGCCTTCTGCTACGTCTGTGGGCTACGCTAATCTCTCGTCCGAAACCGTAACCATAAACTCAACGGGTGACGGCGACCCGCACGAAAACAGACAGCCATACATAGCTGTAAAGTGGGGAATAGTAGCACGATGAGTACCTCACGCTACGATGCAAAGCGCTGGAAAGCGATCACTCACAACTATGATGAGATAGCAGCGCCTAGCGAAGAAACGACAATGATTTGTCTGACCGAAACAGAATTGCAGGTACTTATTGTCTTAACTGAGTATCTAGAGTGGCCTACTAGATACTACTCACCAACCAACCAACCAATTGATCGCGCCACGGTCTTAAATTTTGCAGAGGAATTGAGGTGTAAGCTTATGTGTGATTGCAATTCTAGTCCCGGTGGGTACTGCACGTGCAACACCAACGTTCTCATCAATCAACTTTATCAACTCCAACTACAGCAGGCAGACACAGGCAGCGTGTCGTCATATGCGCCACAGGCGCCGGACACAACCTATTCCTCAGACAGTGGCGACACAACACCAGAATTGCAAATTAAACGTTCTAACGCGCTTTGCCTTGCCGTGTCGTCATACGTGGACGCAATCCTAAATGAACTGAAAACAAAAGCAGCAGCGCTTGGATTAGTGACCGGGGCCGTAGGTGCGGTCACCGCCGTGTCATTACCAATGGCTGGACTCATCATCACGTTCATAGGCTCTGCGGTCGCAGGTATGCTTGAAGCAATAGCCAATGACGAACAGGCCGTTGAGGACGTGAAGTGC
>JAGQNT010000050.1 GCA_020427965.1 Candidatus Saccharimonadota bacterium
AGTGGACCGAGTTTTTTCAGTCAAAGTTTTATAGCCAAGGAGGTTCCTGGCGGTAAAACGCAGTCCGTGATGTTTGCCTACTTTGCATCAAGGTAAAGTAGGTGGTGGTCCGCTCGCCAGAGAGCGGGTACAAAAGAATGTAAGATGCAGGCTTTACGGTAGTAAAACCGCGTATAGATGGTGCGGAGCGGGACTAGTTAGTGGATGGGGTTGAAGCAGTCTACTAGACTGCTCCAGAGTTAAACCCCGTCCTAGGCCCTGTAGATGCGTCACAGAGGCCTTCTGGCAGGGATAGATGCGGGTCCAAAACTATCGATCGGTGGATATCCGCAGCCACGTGCTGGTCATCTGGGCCTTTTTAGGATTGGCTGTTTGCGGCGCCACACTAAACACGCGTCTGAAATCAGGTGTGAAGGCCGGGCTATATGAGGGCAGCGCAGCCTGTAGGGAATGCCTGTTGGTTTGATCATAGTCAAACACAAACAACTTGCCGTCACTGATATACATCAGGTGATTAGCGTCCATCCATTCGGCGTGTTTTTGCGGCTTATCGAGCGTCTCGGTTTCAAAGGCATAGCGGTAAGTTTTATCTTCTTCCGCGTCGTAGACGGCGAACTGCGTACCATGCTCAGCCATAATAAAACGAGCATTATTCGAGAATTGCAAATAATTGGGATTGTCAACTTTGAGCGTCGAGACCTGCACGGGCACACCGATGCGTGAATCATTGATCTGATCAATAGGATTTCGGTATACCACCACCTTGTCTTCCGCATTGGAACCAATCGCTACATAGGTTTTACCGGAATATTCCGCCATGTCTAGTAAATAAGTGCTGCCAGCCGCCAGCTGGCGCAAATTATACGTTTTACTGCCGTCAGTGTACTTGGCCTGAACCTTGCCTTTGTTGTCGGCCGTCTCTTTGATATCGTCAGTCACGTACAGTACCGCCTGGTCACCATAGGATTTATACGCCAGGACGTTTCTAAGGTAATTTCGCGGGATTTGATCCGATAGGTTCATAACCTGCAGTAAATGCGTTGAGGAAGTGTACAAATAATACCGGTCGTACTTTTCGTTGACCAGACTGACGCTAGTTGGGTCAACGTTCAGCTGCGTGTTGAGGTTAAACGAGCTCGTAGGGTTAGTACGATCAACCATGATGAATTCCGTCGAATTGTCGTAGGTATGTTTCAGTAACAGATGTCGGTTGTCGTTGGCCCAGTCCACCACCTCCCACTGGGAGGTTTTACCACTTGATATCAGTGTACTCGGCAGGGTAACGCGCTGCGCGGCGACGGTGGGGTTTTTGAGGTCAAACACATCGAAAACCAAGCCGGTACCGGCCCGCTGCAGCAGCAACCAACGACGGTCTGGACTTTGGGTCGAAAGGGTTGGCACACTGGCGTAATTTTGTACAGTCGTGGTATCGAGTTGGCGCGGGAACAAAAATGCGTAGTCATAGCGGCTCACGCCACTGCCTACCACATTAATGCTGCGAGCCCATGGCCAGTAACCGTCTTTGCGGTACTGAATCAGGTACTCGCCAGCTGCCAACACCAACCGTTTATCGGTCTGGAAATCGGTCTGTTCGCTGTTGAGATACACCGAGGCACCACTTGGCGTGCTGGCTGTAAAAACAAGTCCATTTTGAATGACTTCACCCTCGCGGTTGATGCCATAGCCATATGATTGATACAAAAGTACCAAGGATGCCATGCCAATCGCAATCGCCACCAAACCATAGCCGATCACTACCATCAGGTTGTGTCGCTTCATCTTATCTGGGTCAAGAAAATCCATGCCCATACATTATCGCACATCAAACCTGTGATATGGGGCATTACTCTTGCGGCTGATAGGGAGAATTAGTATCATAAAGACACTTACGCTTACCAAGCTGAGGGTAATTTGATTAATACGTGGTGAAAAAAGCAAACATTATCGAACTAAATGGTAAACGGTACGACGCCCGCACTGGCGCCATTTTGAGTGCACCCACACACCACACCCCCTCTAAAACCACCCATCACGCAGCACCTCATGCCACACACCAACCACAGCGAAAAGTGATGGACGTGGCACGTCCAGGCACGCAGCATCTCAAACACCACACTGCCAAGAAATCGCAAACATTAATGCGGTCGACCGTCCATAAGCCAGAAGCTTCACTGCGCCGTAAAACCAAAGTAACTTCTCATACGCACGCTTTGGTCGCGAGTCCTGACTTTCAAATCGTCAAGAAGCTGTCGCACCCCAAAGTCGACGTCCAGCGCATGCGTCATGCCAAACAGATACCGCAGAGCAAGCTGGTACACCGCTTTGCCGACCCAATGGTCGCCAAGCAACCAACTTCGGCTCATCACCACGTGGCCAAGCAGTCTGCCGCGATCATGCCCGCCATTCACGCTGTTGAGGCACCAGTGGCGCAGTCTTCTTCGTTAGACGTTTTCGAACGGGCCATGCAGCGAGCGAATAGTCATCTGGAACAACCCGTCAAGCCTGCCAAGAGGCATCACCGCAGGGGCATGGGCAAGCGTGCCGTCGGTCTCAGTGCGGCCGTTTTTGCGTTTCTACTACTGGGCGGATTTTTTGCCTATCAAAACCAGGCGTATATCAACATGCGCTACGCCGCTGCCAAATCCGGCGTCGCTGCCAGTATGCCAGGTTATCGACCGGCCGGTTTTACCGCTGGCAAGGTCAACTACAGCCCGGGCTTAGTCGGTGTTAATTTCAGCAACAATACTAGTGGCCAAACCTACAGTGTGATCGAAAAGAATTCGACATGGGACAGCGTCGCGCTATTGGATAGTTTTGTATACGGGCAAGACAGTTCGTATCAAACCATCGAGGCCGCCGGCCGGACTATTTATACTTACGGACAGAATAACGCCACCTGGGTGGACAACGGTATTTGGTACCGCGTGACCAGCAACGGCGGTCTAACCACCAACGACCTGGTCAATCTGGCCGTTAGTACGTAGTTCGTATCTTAGTTTTAACTGCAGCTTGGCTCAGGCTTGGTTCAGTAGTAATCGCTGGCACGCTAGGCTTCACGAATGCACTTTGTGGCATCGTACTTCTTTGTCCTCGCATAACTTGCATAACCTGGGTCCAGAAGCCAGCATAGGCCGGTGATTGCCATGCCCTAGCGTACGCATCGACCTCGGCCACTGCAACCCCCTGTTGTGGTCGCAACATATTAGCCAGTAGGATTTTAGAAAAAGGTGTCTTTCCCGAACTTTCTTGGCCCAGGTAATGTATCACATCTGCCCGTAATGTGGCCGCGACATTGGAGGGAGAAGGAACCACCTCTTCCAGTGGGGTAACCCCTGTTCTCTCTCGATTGGCATGAAGCCATTCTGCACGAGCTTCGGCATAAGCAGGGCTTTGCCGTAGAAGATCGCTCTCATCAGTAGGTGCGCCGCTTTTAGAGTCCGCTACAGCACGTGAAAGGCCCTCCATTTCTTCAGGGGACAACGCTAAATTAGGGTCAAAAGGATTTGATCCAGTTTCTTGTGGTTCTTCGTGCATATCAGTCATAATGAAGCATATTATATCGTAATTGTATTTCTTTTGCAAGTTTTACTTCTTAGATTACAATGTACCTGATGAAGACTGTCAGAACACGTTTTGCACCATCACCGACTGGCTATTTGCACGTCGGTGGTATTCGCACGGCCTTGTTTGCCTGGCTGGTTGCCAGGCAGGCCGGTGGGCAGTTTATTTTACGCATCGAAGACACCGATCGTAACAGGGAAGTTCAGGGTGCCGAACAGCACATCATTGACAGTCTGAAAGCATTAGGTCTCGATTATGACGAGGGTCCGGACATGCCTGGTGAATATGGACCGTACCGTCAGAGTGAACGCCTAGATAGTTACAAAACCTGGGCACAGACCTTGATTGATAGTGGCCGCGCCTACGCCGATCCGTACACGCCGGAAGAAGTGCAAACATTCCGCGAAGAGGCTCAAAAGGCCAAAAAACCGTTTCTGTACCGCAATCACCGCCCCGAAAATCCACCAGAGTGGGATGGGACCATGCCGCTGCGTTTCAAGTCAGACCCCAAGTCCCATACATGGCAAGATGCCGTCATGGGCGAGCGCCACGCCGGCCCAGAAGTGGTCGATGATTTTATCCTGATCAAGTCAGACGGGTATCCGACCTACAACTTTGCGCACATCATCGACGACCACGAGATGGCCATTACCCACGTTATTCGCGGTCAGGAATTTCTGAGCAGTATCCCAAACTATCTCAACCTGTATGAAGCGCTCGGGTTTGAAGTGCCGATACTGGCAACCATGCCGCATATCTTGAACGAACAAGGCAACAAAAAACTCAGCAAGCGCGACGGCGCCAAAGACATTCTCGATTACTTCAAGCAGGGATTTTTAGAGGAGGCCATGCTCAACTTTATCGCCAGCCTTGGCTGGAACGATGGCACTACCCAAGAGATTTTTAGCAGGCAAGAACTGATCAAAAAGTTCAGTCTCGACCGCGTGCAGCACAGCGGTGCACGCTTTGACGAAAAGCGCCTAGAATGGATGAACGGCCACTGGATTCGCGACCTCAATCCGAGCGAGTTATACCAGCTATGCGAGTCATTTTGGCCACAAACAGCCTCTGACGCATCAGAGGACTACAAAAAACAAGTTTTGGGTCTGGTCCAAGAGCGTCTGAAATATCTGGCCGAACTCCCTGAACTAACTAACTTTTTCTTCGAAGACTTGCCGCTAAACATGGGCCTCATTAATGACAACAAGCAGCTCAAGAAACTCAGCCACGATGAACTCAAAACCATGCTTGAGACCGCCAAAGCTAGCCTGGAACAAAGTGATTTCAGCCAAGACGACCTAACCGAGCACCTCAATCAGCTCCTGGAAGCAACCGGCCAAAAGCCGGGCGTATTGTTTAGTCTGATCCGTGTCGCTACCACCCAGGCACCGTTCAGCCCAGCCCTGGCGGACACTCTCCATGTCCTTGGCAAGGACAAAAGTCTAGCCCGTATCGATCAACAACTTGGCGCATTAGCGTAAGCATTGCTACAATAGTCGCTATGGATGAGGAACAAAATCAAGGTGGTGTTGCTGGCGATGAGCCAACGCCACCAACAGACCAAAACACACCAGAGTCAACAGAAGAAAAATTACGGGCACACCACCGCGTTAAATTGTGGTTCCTGGACCTCAACAAATGGCAGCAGATTACCTTACTGATAGGCGTCTCGCTAGTGCTACTTATGGGGCTGTGGGGGGTTTGGCATGTCTTTCACCGACAGGGAACGGTAAGCGTCAGCGGCCAAAACGAACCCGTCCCAGCACCAACAACGGTGGCTTCCAAGTTAACCGGGCTTCAGGTGGACCCAGAGGTTAACAAGCGCCAAGTCACCGGGGTGATGATCGAAAACAGCGTCTTTGCCCGGCCACAATCTGGCTTGAATGATGCTGGCGTTGTCTTTGAGGCAATTGCCGAAGGTGGCATCACCCGCTTCATGGCCCTGTATCAGGACACTTCATCGAGTTACATTGGTCCCGTACGAAGCGTCCGATTGTATTACGAACAGTGGTGTCAGGGCTTTAATTGTGCGTTAGCACACGTTGGCGGTAGCCCGGAAGCGCTCAAATACATTGCCGCCAAAAAAACCAAAGATCTCAACCAGTTTTACGCGCCAAGTTACTTTACACGGGTGAGTAGTCGTGCTGCGCCGCACAACGTCTACACCAGCACCAGCCGTCTCGATAAACTAGAAGCCAAGAAAGGCTACGATACTAGTGAGTACACCGGCTTCGAGCGGCTCGTAACTGAAGCCAAGGTTGATCCTGCAACAGTTGACGTCAAGAAGGTCAGCTTTGACTATCCTGGCACATCCTACGATGCCGTCTTTACCTATAGCTCCAGTCGTAACACTTACAAAAGATCGCAGGCTGGTGCAACACACACCGTCGTCGACAAAACGGGCAAAAAGGGAACTATCACGCCAAAAGTAGTTATCGCTATGGTGGTCCCGCGTGTGTTGCAATCAGATCACAAGCACTCAACCTACAAGGTAGTCGGCAGTGGCACGGCGTACATCTTCCAGAACGGAACTGTCGTCAAGGGCAAGTGGACAAAGAGCAGCGTCACCGGCCCCATTACGTTCGCCAACAGTGACGGATCGGTCATAAAACTAATCCCTGGCAAAACTTGGGTCAGCATACTTGATTCTAATGCCGACGTGAAATACAAAGTCGTCAAACCACAAACAACCACCAACTCGTCGACTAATACCTCGACGGCTCAATAACGGAGGATAGGGTGGATCACTTACAGCAACTCACTCGGCAAATTCGCCGCTACCTGTTGTGGGCTATCTTGTTTGAAAACATCGTGCTGATTGGCGCCTGGTACGGCTTGTCGGAGCTGCTTGGGTTACCAACGATTGCATGTGCTGCAATTGTGGCTGGACTAGGCTTTGGTTTAACCGTGCTGATAACGTTCATTGCCTCTGACTATGTATTGCAGCCCACCAAAGCACTCTGGCAGGCCGTACTCCATATTGCACCGGGTGACCATGGCGTGGCAGCGCCGAATTTGGACGCCCTGAAAGTAGGGCACGATCTGGTAGCATCCCTGACTGCGGAAATCTACCAATTCGTCACACAGGCCGAACATCATCCAGAACAATCCGTCGGCTCGAGCACCGAACTATCTGATGCAGTCCTGAAGGCCATGCCATTGCCCGTAGTCGTCCTGGACAACCAGCAGAACATCAAGTACGCCAACGAGCCAACCGCTCAATATCTGGAGACAACCTCGGCAGAGTTGGTGGGGAAAAACTTTTACTCAATGTTTAACCTGCTGTTTTCATCAGATAGCACACTCGACAACTGGTTGTCCGGCGTTCGCGAGCAAGCAGCGCTGGCCTCACAGACTTGGTCGCGTGTGCGTATGAAACTTAACGAGTCCACCAAGCAATTTGACTTGGCGGCGCACTACAGCAAAGATAATCCGTCTGGTGCCGAGCTCACACTGGTATTGTTTGACCACAGTGACCAATACGGTCAAGACGACCAGGCTGCCAGCCTCGTGGCATTAAGTGTCCATGAACTGCGAACACCATTGACATTGCTCCGTGGCTACATTGAGGTGTTCGAAGAGGAACTCAAACCCAATCTGACACCGGAACTAGCTGGCTTTATGGAAAAAATGCGAGCTACCGCCGAACAGCTAACTGCGTTCGTCAGCAACATTCTAAATGTTGCCCGAGTCGATAACGACCAGTTAGAGCTGTCGCTCCATGAGGAAAGTTGGGGCGAAGTCCTCACTGCCGCTACCAAGAACCTCGAACTCCGAGCTCGCGTGAGAGGTATCGAGTTGACATGCGAAGTGGCTGACGGCCTGCCGACCGTCGGTGTCGACCGGGTTAGTATTTTTGAAGTCATCAACAACCTTATCGACAACGCCATTAAGTACAGCGGGAACGGCAAACAGATTGTCGTCAAAGCCCAAATGTCCAAAGATGGCCAGGTCGAAACAACCATCCAGGATTTCGGCGTCGGCATACCCACTGGGGTCATACCCCATCTGTTCGATAAATTCTATCGTAACTTCCGCAACCGATCACAAATTGGCGGTACCGGTCTGGGTCTGTACCTCTGTAAAGCAATCATTGCTGCTCATGGCGGCAATATCTGGGTGCAGAGCCATGAAGGCAAGGGAACGACCTTTGGTTTTACGCTGCAACCGTACACTCAACTTGCCGATGAGCAAAAGAACAGCGATAATAAAGAAATTGTCCGTGGCGCCCACGGCTGGATTAAAAACCACTCGCTGTATCGAGGATAGGAGAAATCAGTGGAACCGACCGACCAACCAACACCATCACTCAAAAAGATCCTCTGTATTGAAGATGAGCATTTTATTAGTGAGCTGTACGACCGCGCACTCTCAAAGGCTGGCTATGAAGTTACCGTCAAGTTGGACGGTGCCGAAGGCTTGACCGCAGCTCAAACTGATGAATTCGACATTATTCTGCTGGATTTGATGGTTCCCACCATGACCGGGACCGAGATCCTGCAAGCCTTGCGCGACCAGTCGAAAACGCCAAAATTACACGCTCGAGTTATTATCACGACCAACCTGGAGCAACGAGAAGAAACTCGCCAGGCCATCGAAAGCCAAGCTGATGGCTACATCGTCAAGGCAGAAATCACACCCTCCGAATTAGTAGATTTTGTACGTCACATCAAATAGCAAGTCTCCTCGTATTTTCCTCTGTTATTTTGATCAACTTATATAATTAATTACATAAGTTCTGACGCGACATGGGTTATACTAAAATTTAGCCATGTACGGGCTTTACCACTGGTAATTCCTCCGTACAGACTTCATTGCAAACTACTTGTATCTTTCCTCCTTCGGAGCAACGATACTCTAACCAACAATCGGTTCCGCCGTCGACGGTCATCGACAATCCTACTAACGAGTTAGAGAGGTAGTTTTGTGATGGACCCAACTATACAAATTAACGAGCGTGTTGATGTCGTGGCGTCATTTGCACGACAGGGTGATGTCGGCAGACTGTGTATTCCGCGCAAAATGCGCTGGCGCGGGCAGGAAATTGAACTCACCGAATTGGCGCTGCGCCACCCAACGGTGCAGGGCAAGCGCATGATTCACGTCTTTCACGTCAGCGACGGCCCTAACGGCTATCGGCTGGAATTCGACGCCGAAAGACTAACGTGGACGCTGGTAGCAATGATCGCGGAGCGCCTATGACCGACTACGGACTCAACAAAGAACCGCCGCGAGTCATGCATATTGACCTGAACAGTGCATTTGCCAGTGCCGAACAGCAGGCTTGGCCGTCTTTGCGCGGCAAGCCCATGGGCGTCACCAACCGCCTCAGCAAGGAGTGCTGCGTGATTGCCGCTAGCTACGAAGCCAAAGCGCTCGGCATTAAGGTAGGCGTGCGCCGGAGTGAGGCTGTGGCGCTGTGCCCAGATTTCATTCTGCTGGAAACTGACCCTAGTAAATACACCTGGATGTATCAGAACTTGCTACGTATCATGAAAACCTACTCGCCCAATGTCAAAATGAAAAGTATCGACGAAGGCATTATTGATTTTCACGGCGTCCATACTGAACGCTCACTAGAAGACATTGGCCGCGAGATAAAACAGCGTATGAAGGACGAGGTAGGGCAGTACATGCGCACCAACGTCGGTATCGGCCCCAACCGTTTTTTAGCCAAAATGGCCGCCGGCTGGCACAAACCAGACGGACTGGACACGCTGGACCATCACAACCTGATTGATTTTTATAACCGTATTGAGCTGGAAGATATCACTGGCATCGCCGAAGCGTTTTCAGCCCGACTGCGGGCGGTTGGCATTAACACACCGCTGGAGTTTTTGGCCGCCAACCCGGATTTTTTACGCAAACGCGTCTTCAAAAGTATCAACGGTCTGTACTGGCACGATCGGTTGCGCGGATACGAGATGGATGACCAGCCTACACGCCTGGGCATGGTGGGGCGGCAGTGGGTACTACGTCAAGCCAGCAACGACGACGCCTGGCTGCGTTCATGTCTGCATTATCTAGTAGAAACAGTTGGCATGAAGCTGCGCTACCGCAACGTTGAGGCGCGCGGAGTCTGCGTCTGGATGAGCTTTAATATCGGAGGTGGCTGGAGCGACAAGCGCATGCTACGCATGCCGATCTACACCAACCAAGACATTTGGCTGCACGTCAGCAAGCTATTTGACCGTCGGCCTAAACACATGGTCATACGCACTATGGGGCTGTATCTGTACCAACTGGAGCCGTCAACTCGCAGCCAGCTGAGCATGTTCGACGATGTTATTAAGGCAAATTACCTAACTAAAGCCATGGATGAAATCAACGACTTTTACGGCAGCTTTACGTTGTTTTCGGCCGATACACTGACCGGGACCCGTAATGTGAAGCAAAAAATCCCCTTTGGTGGCACCGACTATTTTGACTTACTACTAAAACGCGCCTAAAAAGCTGGTGCTTGCAGCCAGAAAATAGATATGAAACGATAGGCCCATGCCAGAGATTGCAGACAGCAAACAGAGACTAGAATTTGACATTCTCCATCCAGGAGACCGAATCGATATTACGACAGGCGAAGGCGAAGAGGCCTGGCATTATGATTTTCAAGTTGACCAAGCAGCATATTGGCCAATAGGAACCTTTCGAGCCATATCCCCAAGTGGAGATGAAGCAACTGCGAATGGATTCGCATTGCATGGCTGTGGCAGGTGGACGACTAGGCGAGAAAATCCGGTCCAAAGCCAAGAAAGAGGGTTTACGCCATACTATGAAGGTTTAATAGTGGGCAGTTTTATGCTCGGAAAAATGAGCGGAGAGAAAGATAGGGCGGTATTTGACAGACAGAGAATACGGGGGATAACTCACGCGCCATACCGCATTAATCAACTGTTTTTGGCATTGGCCGCGAACGCGGGCAGAACCAGTGTGAAACAAGCCGTCGAATTTGTCAGAGATGCCCAACAGCCTATGAGTGAAATAGAGATCAGGGCAACGTTACGCGACCTTGTAAAACGAGGTCTAGCCGAAGAACACAAAGGCAGAGCTTTGACCTACGAGCTCGTTGCTTCCTAATGAGGATGCAGCCAAAGGGAAGATAGTAATCGAGCTGCCATGTTCCCTGGGCAATGCATGAAAAAAAAGCCCTCCAAACGGAGAGCTTTTTTTCATGGTGACCTCACGGGGAATCGAACCCCGATTGCAAGGATGAGAACCTTGTGTCCTAGCCGTTAGACGATGAGGCCAAATTCGCAGGAAATCTGAAAAATGTGTTTACATATTTTTCATTTTTTCGAGAATTTGGATTCATATCCGAAGGATATGAGGCTAGTCCCAATGTCGTATTGATCGTACTACTTGTTTTTCAACCAACAAATACTACCACAACAGAGGCGATTCGTCCAGGCCAGTCAATAACCCCCGTTGCAAAAATCAGCCAAAAAACAGATAATAAGCATAAGCCGAATTATGTTCAGCAACAATCTAATAGCATCAGTGAGCGTGGGCCTGATCATCCTGGTCGTTGCTATTATTGCTTTCTTAAAATTTACGAAGCCAGGCGGCAGTAAACAGTCGACCAACGCCAGCAAATTAGCCGGTAAACTCCGTGACGAGAGAGTCAAGTCAGACATTATCCTCAATGGTATTGATGACGGCGTTATCTTGCTAGACGAAGGGCAAACAATTCAGCTATTTAACCCGGCGGCGGCCAAGATAACTGGCTGGACAATCGAGGAGGCGCTCGGAATCAACTGGGCGGCAGTCATCAAGCTCGTTAACGACAAGGGTCAAGATTACGAATCAACGCTCAACCCGTTTCACCTTGTCTACGAACAGGGGCATGCCATTCATGATAACAATGCCAATTTACAGTCAAAATCTGGCAAAGTAATTTCGCTCAGCCTAACGGTTTCACCCTTACTAGATAACAGTCAGCAGATCAGCGGCGCCATCGCGGTACTGCGTGACGTCACCAAGGAGCGCAAGGAAGAGGCGCAACGTGCGGAGTTCATTAGTACCGCCAGCCACGAAATGCGCACGCCCGTGGCGGCCATCGAAGGCTATTTGGCCCTGGCCCTGAATGACCGCGTCAGTTCCATCGACAGTCGCGCCAGAGGCTACCTAGACAAAGCACACGAAAGCACCCAACACCTCGGTAAACTGTTTCAAGATTTACTAACTAGCGCCAAGGCAGAGGACGGACGTCTGACCAGTCACCCCGTAGTCGTTGAGGTTGGCGAGTTCCTGCAGGGACTCACAAATGATCTTAAATTCGCCGCCGAAAAGAAGGGGATGATCGTCGAATTCACCGTCGGTAACGGCTTAACGGTCGACGCCCGCGCTGGCGATAACAAGGTCGTCAAACCACTGTACTACTCCGTAGCTGACCCAGACAGAATGCGCGAAGTCATCACCAACCTGTTTGATAACGCCGTTAAATACTCCGAGAAGGGACGTATCACCATCGGTCTGACAGGCGACGATAAAGTGGTGCAGTTCTTTATCAAAGACACCGGTCACGGCATCCCAGCCGAAGATATTCCACACTTGTTCCAGAAATTTTACCGGGTTGATAACAGCAACACCCGAACTATTGGTGGCACGGGACTCGGCCTATTCATTAGCCGCAAAATTGTTGAATTGTATGGTGGACGTATCTGGGTAGAATCAGAGGTCGGCAAGGGCAGTACGTTCTATATCAATCTGCCTCGTATCAGCACCCAAAAGGCAGAGGAACTGAAAAAGAACGAGGCCGCCGAAACCCAGCTAAAGCCTATTACAACCCTCACTCAGACGTGATACAATAAGCCCAACATAAGCGCAATGAGTAATAGCTAAACCACGATGTCAAAAGTACTCCTCGTCGAAGACGACAACAACCTGCGGGAAATCTACGAAGCCCGGTTGCAAGCCGAGGGCTACGAGATAGCTTCTGCGCAAGATGGCGAACAGGCTTTGGTTGTTGCCAAGCAATTCAAGCCCGATTTGATTATTTCTGATGTGATGATGCCCAAAATTAGTGGCTTTGAGATGCTAGACATCTTGCGCAATACCGATGGGCTCAAGCAGACCCGAGTTATCATGCTAACCGCGCTCGGCCAGGCCGAAGACAAGTCGCGCGCCGACAGCCTTGGCGCCGATCGTTACCTCGTGAAATCCCAAGTAACGCTAGAGGATATCGTCAAGGCCGCTCATGAGATTCTTGATGATCCAGGTAGTGCTGCTCCGACCAGTAGTGCGCCACCTGACCCGACACCGACAGATCCACCCACCAGCCCAACCACTGATGCGCCAACAACTGATACCTCACAAGTGGCCGCTCCAGCACCGGAACCAGCTACACCCCCCGCACCAACCGAACCTGTTGCCGTTGCGCCAGCCCCGGAACCTTCAGTACAGCCGACCAGCACACCTGACCTTACACCCGTGGCAGCACCAGCCCCGGAGCCGTCCAGCACGCCAGATCCCAGCAGTGATCCAATTGCACAAGACGCTCTTATGAACCCGGCAGAATCAGCCAGCGATCTACCAGTCGTTGCTGCGCCCGAGGCCACAGCGAGTCCCGAACAGCCTAGTGACACTCAAGATGGGGCAGCAGCAACAGAGCAAACCCCGAGCAATGACGACCTTTTAGCTAGCGCCACTGACGAACTAGCTGGCGAAAGTGAGCCAGCAACACCAAACGCCATTACTCCAGAGCCAGCTCAAACTCCTGCGTCCAGCTCACAAGAGGAGCCGACCGAAACACCTTCGCAGACCGAAGCAGAAAATGACGGTGTTACCATCGCCCACAAAAAAGTAATCCAACCTCTTAGTAGCATGGAATCAAAGCCAGATATCAACGAGCTGCTCGCCAGAGAAGAAGCCCAAGCCGCCGCAGCGCCAGCGACCGCCCCAACAAATGACACAACACCGGCAGAAACTACACCATTGCCACCAGCGCCAGCGATCGTCGAGGCACCTGCTGCCACTACGCCATTACCTATGCCGACACCCGCCGCAGCCCCAGAACCATCCCAGCAAACCGCTCCCGAACAACCTCAGCCAGTCGCCGCTGGCCAACCAGTCGCTCCGGGCGCAGTTGACCCTGACAGTATTGCTCTCTAGTATTACTCCATGCGCATCAATAAGTTTCTAGCCCAGGCAACTGGTTTGAGTCGTCGCAAAGCCGACGACGCAATTGCTGCCGGCCGCGTGACCGTCAACGGCAAGACCGCAGAGCAGGGCATGGACGTAACAGGGGCGGAACAGATACAACTTGACGACGGTGCTATTACACCTGATGTCAAGACCCAGACAATTATGCTCAACAAGCCTGTCGGTTATGTCGTCTCCAGGGACGGGCAGGGTAGTAAAACCGTGTACGACCTATTGCCACAGGAATTACACCATTTGAAGCCAGTCGGTCGACTCGACAAAGATTCCTCGGGATTACTTCTGATGACCAATGACGGCGATTTGGCGCACGAACTGTCCCACCCCAGCCGCCAGAAGGTAAAAGTATACGAGGTTACGCTAGACAAACCACTCCAGCCGCTCCACAGACAAATGATTAGTGACCATGGCGTCCAGCTAGACGACGGCCCCAGCAAATTTGAATTAGAGAAATTGGCAGACGATACGACATGGCGAGTCACCATGCGTGAAGGCCGCAACCGCCAAATCCGCCGCACCTTCGCCGCCCTCGACTACACCGTTACGAAACTCCACCGCACGCATTTCGGCCCCTACGCACTAAACGAGAACCTAGATAGCTACAAAGAAGAGGTGTAATTACGCCTCAATAGCCTCAGGAATAGTCCCTAGTTCGACCAATTCTTTCAAGAATTGCCCTAGGTGTTGTGCGCTCGCAAACTGTTCATATCGGGTGACATCGGGATCGGCAGGCATCTCTACACGTCCCAGAAAGCGACCTGTGTCCCTGACGGAAACTGGACTTGTGCCCTCATCTAGTTCCATGATTGCGAACCCGAATCGCTGCACACCCATATCACCCCGGGTAGAGATAGAGGCTGAAGCAACCCGCTTGCCTCGATTGTCGCGTACCGGCAACGACGCAAAACCTATTTCATACCCATAATTAACATACGGTATTGCCCAAACGGTTGTTTTTCCTAGGCCCTTCAAGACGGAAGGGGTGAATACCTTGGTGTAAGCATCTGTGTCCACATACTTATCCGTGCCCACAATACTTCGATCATCAACTATCTCCCAGAAAGAATCTCTAATCTCTGCTACCCGCTCGCTACGAAAGTCCCGTTCAGCCCTATGTTGCGCCAAATACGCATCGTAATCGGCATCAAAAAGCGCTGAATCTTCCAGTTCCGCAAGTCTCTTTCCCACAATCTCTTCAATTATTCCTGGCATCCTCTGTACTCCTACATAATTTTTCACTATTTTACTACCGAAATGTATTTTGTCAATAGTATGACCTCTGTTATAATAGAGCTAATGAGTAAGAAAGTACCGATTGTCGCCATCGTTGGTCGAGCCAACGTTGGTAAATCCAGCCTGTTTAACGCCATCCTCGATCGGCGTGAGGCGATTGTTGCCAACGAACCAGGCACGACGCGTGACGCTATTATGGCCAAAGCTAGCTATGACAACCACGACTTCTGGCTGGTTGACACCGCTGGCATCAAAACACCCGAGGATGACTTTGAGTTCACCATCCAGGAACAAATAGAGCAGGCGGCTGATAGCGCCGATATCATCTGGGTCGTGACAGAGGCCAATGTCATGATTACCGACGAAGATCGCCGCGTCGCCAAAATGGCCCTCAAATCTGGCAAACCGACGTTTTTGGTCGTCAACAAGATAGACAAAGCCCGCAAACTCAACATCCTAGACTTTGCCCGCCTGGGCATCAAAGATATGGTCGGCACCAGCGCCACCCACCATGAAGGCGTCGATGAGCTACTCCACAAACTGACCAAAGTCATTCCACAGGCCAACATCCGCGAGGACGACGATCGCCTGCACGTCGCCATCCTGGGTCGCCCCAACGTCGGTAAATCGGCACTATTTAACTCGCTAGCCAGCAAACAACAGGCGATTGTGGCCGACCGGGCAGGCACCACGCGTGACATTAACCGGGCAACCATAAAATACATGGGTCGTGAAGTTGAACTAATGGATACGGCCGGTATTCGCCGCAGCGGCAAAATCGGCAAGGGAATCGAGCATTTCAGTGTGCTACGGAGCCTGAGTGCCATCGAGCAATCTGATGTCTGTTTTCTCCTGATGGATGCCAACGAACTCAATGTCGGTCTTGACCAAAAAATCGCCGGCATGATCAAAGATGCCGGCAAGGGTCTGGTGCTGGTGGTTAGCAAATGGGACAGTATCGACAAAGATGCCTTCACCAGAGACGAATTGGCCCCACAAATCGCCCACACATACGACTTTGTGCCATGGGCACCGTTGATCTTCACGAGTGCGGTCAGCGGCCAAAACGTCACCAAACTATTCGACCTCGCTCTACAAATCGATCAAACTCGTGGCACGCGAATCAGTACTAGCGAACTCAATACGTGGCTGCGCGGCGTCGTCAACGCCCACCCACCAGCCGGGCTCAAAAACCGTGCCCCCAAGCTCAACTACATGACACAGGAAACCGACAACCCGACGCCGGCTTTTAAGGTGTTTGGTAGCCATACCAAGTTCCTTCACTGGAGCTACCGCCGTTACATGGAGCGTCATTTGCGCGAAAAGTATGGCTTTGAGGGCACCCCCATACAACTCTGGTTTATCGAAAAACATATCACCCACAAGCACGGCAGCTCACCCACCAAGGGCGACGCCCGCCCGCCACGAAAGGTAGGCAAGTGATTGGCAAGGGAAAAGAGCAGCCCACGCGACGGATTTACTCCGGCGCATGGCGCGATGAGGAAAACCGCGAGGTTTGCCTCATAAGCCGGAGGCGCAAATAAAGTGGCCTGGCTACAGCGACGCCCGCAGGTGGCTGACCCGGTTAATTTTGTCAGCATTGGCATGAATAAAACCCTTTTGGTTGTTGGCCTGGGTAATCCGGGTAAAGAATATGACGGCACCAGGCACAACATCGGCTTTGACGTCGTCGAGGCATTTGCCAAGGCGAGTGATTTCGGCGGCTGGGTCGAGAAAAAGGATATGAAATGTATGGTAGCCGAAGGACGACTCAACGACACCAAGGTTATCCTGATGAAACCGACCACTTTTATGAACCTGAGTGGTGAGGCCGTCCAGGCCGTGACCCATTTTTATAAGATTCCAACCAACCGAACGCTCGTGATCCACGATGAATTGGACGTTAATTTTGGCCAAATTCGTACCCGTGCTGGTGGCAGTTCCGCTGGTCACAACGGTGTTAAATCAGTCAGTGAACAGTTGGGTGACGAAAACTACGGCCGCGTCCGTATCGGTATTGGGCCCAAAAAACCCGCCCAAATCGATAGTGCGGACTTTGTCTTGCAGAAATTCAGCACCAAAGAACAAAAAGACATCCCAGCCTTAGTCAAAGAGGCAACCGCCATCCTCAGCGAGTACGCCTACGGTGGCGGTGAACTACTCGTCGAGACCCGTAGCTTCTTGTTCTAGTGGATCGTAGCTTGTAATTAGTGCCAAGTGTTCGTCGGGACACAACGCAAAAGTACTGGTCGCCAAAGCCGCCATTTTATTTGCACGGGTACACATGGTGATACGACTGTGTCGACCCTCTAGGGTGCTGACATCAATGTTATGTGCCCTGTCCTGGAGGCTACCAGCGACATGCATAAAAACTGCTGCAGTCCGAACTGCAGTGAATGGCTCGACAGATTCGGGCAAGTCAAAATCACGCTGCTCTTGGGGCGTGTACTCAATCTGTCCTGACTCGGGATTTTTACTTACCATTGTGCTCCATTATATCTTTTCTAAAAAGAGCCTGCAGAGGGCAGAAAGCCAAAGTCTTGGCTTTCTGTAGGCGCGAGCGAAGCGTCGTTCTGCTAGGCATTTTTCTAAAAAGAGCCTGCAGAGGGGGTGGGCACCGCTGCAGGCTCATTTCAGGAGAGGACCAAAGTCCTCTCCGACAACCCTTCAACCCACCCCAGCGACGCATCTGTGCTAAAACTCCTTAAAGCACGTGCTACCACCTATTGGCGGAACCGTTTAGGTTCGCTTTGAACGGGGATCCATCCCACCAGGGATCGATAACTAGTTAAAGGGGTTAGTATGTTTTAGAACGCTTCTGGTATAATCCAGAGCGCTAAAGAAAGTGGAGGGTAACAACCATCTGAAGCACGTTCTAAAACAATCTAACAATTAACAGTTTTGTAACTGTTAGAATGGGGGTATAAGGTGCGTAAAAGCCTGTTATGGCGATTACAAGTTGCTATTTTAGCAAAGAAGTGGTGTTATGTCAATACTTTGTAATGTTTTGGAGACTTTTGCAATATGCTAACGCTTAGCCCAGTCAGTATTCCCGAACAGCTCCAGCGGCTCCCACAGCCGCCAAAGCAACTGTTTGTCGAGGGGCCTCTCGAAGCTTTGCTCTCTAGCCCATGCGTCGCTATCGTTGGCAGTCGCAAAGTCAGCCCCTATGGTCGCCAGGTGACCGAACTGTTCGCGCGGACGCTCGCAGAGCGGGGCGTGGTTATCGTAAGCGGGCTCGCTTTTGGTATTGATAGCATCGCCCACCGAGCCGCGTTAGAGGCGGGTGGCAAAGCAATAGCTGTCCTACCAACGCCACTGGACCGAATATATCCCGCCAGCCATCGACAATTAGCTGCTGACATTCTGGAGCGAGGTGGGGCATTAGTGAGCGAATACGCCCCCGATGACGACACCTATCGATCAAGTTTTGTCGCCCGCAACCGGCTGATCGCTGGGCTAGCAGATGCCACGCTCATCCCGGAGGCGGCACTGAAATCCGGCAGTCTACACACGGCCCGATTTACGCTGGAACTGGGCAAAGACGTCTTAGCGGTGCCGGGTAACATCACCAGTCCCGTATCAGAGGGGACCAATAACCTGATCAGGGTAGGGGCAACGCCTATCACCTCTGTTGGCGATCTGTTGTTCGCACTAAATCTACCCGTCAATGCACCTCAGAAACCCAAAGGGCAAACCCCAGCCGAACAAACTATTCTAGATCTGTTAGCAGCGGGTGTCTGCGACGGGGCAGAGCTACTACAGCAAAGTG
>JAGQNT010000051.1 GCA_020427965.1 Candidatus Saccharimonadota bacterium
AGTGGACCGAGTTTTTTCAGTCAAAGTTTTATAGCCAAGGAGGTTCCTGGCGGTAAAACGCAGTCCGTGATGTTTGCCTACTTTGCATCAAGGTAAAGTAGGTGGTGGTCCGCTCGCCAGAGAGCGGCGAAACACCATTGACTCTTCTCTGTTATTCCGCTACAATAGGCAGTCGAATATCAGTTACAAACGTAAGGATTCGTCATGCAGAAATGCGACATCACCGGCAAAGGCAAGCAATACGGCAACAACGTTAGCTTCTCGCAGCGCCACACCAAGAAGGTCTGGAAGCCAAATCTACAGAGCAAGACAGTCGTCGTCGACGGCAAGAAGGTCAAACTCAAGGTCAGTACCCAAGCCCTCCGCACCCTGAAGAAAAAGGGCCTGATCACCTAGTTAGCCCGACGGTTTAAAAAAACACCCCCTTTTCAAGGGGTGTTTTTTGTTGCAATCGCAAACTAACTTCTTTCGAGTATGACCAGCTGTGTGACGTCACTGAGTTCCATCGGCTTCAGCTTCAGCCGCTGCACACGCTCTTTGGGTTCCATGGCTATTTCTTTGAGTGCATCAGACAGTTCCTGCTGTGGAACTTCAAATTTCAGACCTTTGTCATTGTAGTGCGTCGGGACAACAAGCTTCGGTTCAACCGCCTTAATCAGCTTCAACGCACCGATCGGATCTACCGTAAAACCGTTGCCGCCGACTGGTACAAACATCACGTCGATGATGCCGATTGCTTCCAGCTCGTCATCGGTCAATGCAGGAAATACGTGTCCCGTCACCAAGTATTGCAGCTCGCCAGCAGTCAGTTTGTACATAGTCGCGTTCAGAGATTTCTCATCCTCGTCCATGTGTGCGCGTGCTGGAATACCGACGATTGAAAGATTTCCGACCTCATATTCACCCGGCATGTCTACGACCATCCTGACATCGTTTGGAGTGTCCTGGTGCTGTTTGGAGGTGAACAAGGTCAAATCACCCGCTTTAGTGACTGACTTAGCGCCTAAGGCGCTCAGATTGTCATCTACCACCACTCGTTGGTCTTTGCTTGTAAATACCAGGCAGTTTGCCCCAAAGAACTGTACGTCCATTTATTTCCCTTCTAACAGATTATGTTTGTCCACCAATATTTGTTTCTTGGCTTCGAGCACTTTGATAATAAACCGGTCATTGATCTGGCGACGATACGTGAAGTTATCGGTGGTCATGACAGCGTAACGAATATCCTTGCCTTCTTTCTTCTCTAGTTCTGATACGTAGTTCTCCAGCGCCTTCATGTTCACATCGCCAACTAATAAGAAATCGATGCCCGCCGTCTCATCGCGGGTAAATTGGCCAGAGTACAGCGCCAGCTCTACATTACCGAGTGCCTTTAGTTCATCGGCAGGCTCAGCGACAACCACTTCCTCTTTTACTTCCTCGCCCTTCTTGGCTTTCTTGCGTTTGACTACGCCGCCGCCAAAAATAGAATGGAAGGCATCGTAGTGTTCGTATTTTTGGTTGACCTCGTAATACAAACGATTGTTAGCGTTGTCCGACACGATGATTCCAACGCTCAGCAAGTTCGCTAATTCACGGCGAACCGAGTTGATCTGCTCATCAATTTGACGCGTGATTTCACGCACGTAAAACGAGCGATTTGGGTTGGTATAAAATAGCTGCAGCAGCTTCACCCTCGTCTTTGACCCAAACAATTGTTCAACCATGTTTTCATTGTACCAGACGTGTGTTCAAAGCGTATTATTGTGTACTCAAGTGTGTTGTAACAAAATCTACGATATTTGATGACTCTTCCCTGTTATTGATCCAATGAATACTAGAATTTCGCTTAAACCAAGTGCGTTGTCGCTTAGCAAGATCTTGAGTAGATTTAATGATGTGTTGCCTGGTTGTTTGTAAGTCCTGATTACCCTCAAAGTACGGCTTCCACGACGCATAGCCGATGCCTTTCATAGGCTCTACGTCCCAGCCAAATTGCTGCCCCAAGTTCGCTACTTCACGTTCTAGGCCAGTGGCTATCATGGCATCGACGCGTTGCTCAATTCTGGCCTTGAGTTCGTTGGGCTCAGCACGCAAACCAATCACTAACGTATTGCCACGAAGCGTCTTTTTAGTGGGCATCTGACCATTATTTTCTATCAGCCGAATTACCCGACGTTTGTTGCGCGTATCAACCACGGCCGTATCCAGACCAAGCAACTCGGCACGTTCTAACACCTCAGCCAAAGTCATTCTATTCAGCTCCTCGCGCAGCCTTGGGTCCGGAGCTGGCAAAAAGCCAAAATCAAAAATAACACTATCTATATATAATCCCGTACCACCAACCATGATTGGTAATTTGCCCTGTGCCGTAATTGCATCGATAGCCTTCTTAGCCTGGCGCTGAAACTCAACTGCACTAAAACCTACGGACGGGTCGGCGACATCCAGTAGGTGGTGCGGGACAGCCGATTGATCGGCCAGTGTCGGTTTGGAGGTACCAATGTCGAACCCTGGGTATACCGTCCATGAGTCGGCACAGATAATCTCTCCGTTGAGCCGTCTGGCCAGCTCCATTGCCAAACCAGACTTGCCGCTGGCAGTCTCGCCAATAATAACCAGTAGCGGTCCTACCGTGGCCACCAGATCAGCTCCTGGACGTTGACCTCACCTCTGTCGTTAAATCGCAAGCCTTCGGATTCTAGGGCCACTTGGTGTGCCGGCCTGCCACCCGGGTATCCGGCAGCCATACCACCGTGCCGGTTTACGACACGCTGCCAAGGTAGTTCCGGATCCCCGAAGTGAGCGATACCACCAACGATGCGTGCCGCCCGAGCATTACCACACAGTGCGGCGAGCTGCCCATAGGTCATCACCCGCCCTTTAGGAATCTGCGCCACCAGCGCCTCAACCCGCTCTCGAAAACCTACTTCAACATCACTCATCAGAGGCATTTTATAACAGATTAAGCGACAAGAACACGCGACATAATCTGATCTTCTACTTCTGCCGGACTGTAAGCCGCCAAATACGTTGCAGGCCTGTCGATTGGCACTCGTTGGCTCACGGGATCAGTTACAAACTGAACCGCCCAGCGCCCATGTTTTGCCACTTCCATACAGTGCTTGGGCTCGTCATCTACAAGACAGACTGCCCCTGGAATGGTGGCCAAACGACCGGCTTTCGTAATTAAATGAGCTCCTGGGTCATTGTCCCAGTCAATTTCCATCATATTGAGTGCATCAACGTGTTCACCGTAGTGTTGTTGCGTCCATAGCTCTGTCACACTCCTAAACATCGGGCGCCGAGATGTCAGCTGTTCGTGACGCGCATACGCTGACAGTGTCGCCACAACTTGTGGCATGCCAGTAATTGGCTCAAGGTACGGAAATTCCGCTTCACAAAATCCCAGCCACCACTCAGTTATCGCAGCTCGCGGCTGACCAGTCATGTCTACAAAATCTTCAGAGAAATCACCACGACCTAGTGACAATCCAAATGTCCGGTTTGCAGATGCAACGATGGCGTCGTGCGTTGCCGCCTTAACTCCATCTATATCCCAAACAAGAGTTGGTTTTTCCGTAACATTCATAATCCGACTATTATAACGAACTCTTACTGACTCGTCCCTTGGCCTCGTTGGCAACAGTCCTGAGGAATTCTTCGAAGTTCAGTTCCGGATGCGCCGCCAAGACCTCGAGGTCTTTCCTGATTCTGGGCATGGCCCGGTCGGACTGCATCTCTTTTTCGCCAACCACGACGGTGTACGGAACTCTCCAGACTTCGGCGTCACGAATCTTCTTACCAACCGATTCGTTGCTGTTATCAACGCCGACGCGCAGACCCAATTCTTTGGCCATTTTTACCTGTTTATCAATAAACTCTGTGGTCACCTTCTCTTGATTAACAGAGATGAATCGAACCTGCTCCGGCGCTAGCCAAACCGGGAACTTTCCAGCCGTGTGTTCTATGTAAACACTGAGGAATCGCTCGATCGACCCGAGCAGCGCCGAGTGAATCATCACTGGTTGCTTAGCCGATCCGTCTTCGCCAGCGAACTCCAAACCAAAGCGCTCCGGCTGCACAAAATCTAGCTGCACAGTTGCCAATTGGTGTTCACGGCCAATGGCGTCCGTTACCATGAAGTCAATCTTAGGACCATAAAACGCCGCCTCTCCATCCTGCTCAAAGTACTCCAGCTTATTTGCCTCGACAGCCGCTTTTAGCTGCTTCTGGGCACTTTCCCATAGTTCCGGCGAACCAAGATAGGCGTCAGAGTCATCTCGATAGCTCAGTCGCACCCGCAGGCGCATACCAACAGTACCGTAGAGCTCGTTGGCACACGCTAGTAACTGGTTGATTTCAGTCTCTATCTGATCGTCGCGGCAAAAGACGTGACTATCATCTTGCGTCAGTGCTCGCACACGACTTAACCCGCCCAGCTCACCAGTCTTTTCGTCACGGTAGTCAGTGGTCGTTTCTAGGTATCTGATAGGTAAATCACGGTAGCTACGCGGTCGAGAAGCGTAAATTCGTGTGTGATGTGGGCAGTTCATAGGCTTCATAACTAATTCGTCACTCGTCTCTTGGCTTTTAACTAGGAAAAGCTCGTCGCCAAACTTAGCCCAGTGACCGCTCGCTTCGTAGAGATCCTTCTTAGTGATATGTGGTGTCCATACTCTTTGGAAGCCGTACCGTTCTCGCAAACCATTGCTAAACATCGCTAGTTCATCGCGCAGTATCGTCCCACGTGGAGTGAACATCGGCAATCCCGAGCCAACTAGCTCAGAGACTACGTACAAGTCTTGCTCTACGCCAATCTTGCGGTGATCGCGCTTCTTGGCTTCTTCCAGCATCTCTAGGTAGTGTTTCAGCTCCTCTTCGGAGGCAAACGCCACCCCGTAGATCCGTTGCATCTGGGCATTCTTTTCATCACCACGCCAGTAGGCGCCGCTCACGCGCATCAGTTTAAAAGCACCGACCTTGCCCGTTGATTCAACGTGAGGGCCACGACACAGGTCCGTAAAGTCACCGTTGCGGTAAAAGGACACCTGTTCAACCGCCCCTTCCCCTTCTGCGGCCACACCGAGCTGCGTTGCGTCCAAATCCCTCACCTCTGTTGTCCCCGCACGCTTCAGGTCGTTGAGTAATTCCGCCTTGTACGGTTGATTACTATCGTTTGCCCACCGGATAGCCTCATCAACAGGCATATCAAATTGCTCAAATGGGGCGTTCGATTCAATAATCTGCCGCATTTCGACCTCGATACGCTCAAAATCAGCGTCAGACAGCTTGGTGTCACCAAGGTCCATGTCGTAATAAAAGCCGTTCTCGACCACTGGACCCACCCCAAACTTAGCTCCGGCCCACAGATGCTGTACGGCATTAGCAGTAATATGCGCCAAACTATGCCGCATCGCATATATATAATCTTGATCTTCTGCCATCACTACCTCCTCTGGCTTGTGGTTAAGGGAAAAGAGCAGGACCGGTTCGGCATAGCCGAATGCGGGTTCCCCGCAAGGTCCGATGAGAAAAACCGTAGGTTTGTCTCATATAAAAGAGACGCACCCGTTTGATTGAGTTCTCTCGCAATTGAATTCAATCAAACTAATGCGTCTCGGACCGAAGAAGCTCATATCTTCGGCGGTTCCACCGGACTTCCCTCGGCTACCGATGTAGCGTTGGACACTTGTCGCCACCACGTTATGTACGTATGGCTCCCCACAGAGCTCGGCGGTTGGTGAGTCCGCGTCATTGCCCAGATGTGTAAAACGATGAACTGTTGCAGTTCATACGTATTGTAACACACCAGCCAAAACGCCAACTCCACAACCAATATAATATGAGTAGTAATAAATGGCTAGTACAATAGTATTGTAAATCACACACGCAGTCTGTGGATAAAGTTTCAGGAAATATATCATACGTGGTAATTAATACGTTCCCCCATCTGTTGTGTTCCATTTTACGACGCAACTGCGCCTGTGGATGACGACAGACAGATCAGCCTAGACGAAATATTCGCAATATATGACCAAAAAGAAAAACCACCTCTGTTGAGATGGTTTTTCTGGTGGGCTCTAGAGGATTTGAACCTCTCACCTCTTCCACGTCAAGGAAGCGCTCTAGCCAAATGAGCTAAGAGCCCTCAACGGAGACAAACCTACGGTTTTTCTCGTCGCGCCGGGCAAAAAGCGCGGTTTTTGCTCGGGCTGCTCTTTTCCCTTAACCGCAATTTAGCGGCAAAGTACCAATGCATCATACCGCACAACACTTTTTCTTTCAAGACTTTCGCCCCTGTTATTTCAATGGTTTTGCACAGTAGGAGGGTTGACACGTATGTTTTAGTCCTGTAGCATAGCCCCTTGTTAAACGAGGATTTTTGGTGAGAGGTACCAAAGAATCGAGCGTGCTTGACACGTTCAATTTATTTTACGAGGAACTAGTTTCTTCACCAAAAGCAACACAACGAGTTCGACGCTTTCGAGTGTTAACTCAAGCTAAATAAGCAAATTAGTTAAATCACCCCTGTTGGACGAGAGACCTAACAAGGGTGATTTTTCTTTTCCCCACATTTATACACTTTTCCACTGGCGTTTTTGCCAGCGTCATGTCAATATGTTGACATGGTATGCACTTATTGCGGCAAAAACACGAAAGTGACGAACTCCAGATGGCAAAAGCGCGCTAACAGAGTGTGGCGACGTCGCGAATGCCTTGGCTGCCGTAATGTCATCACCTCTTTAGAAGCACCCGATTACGCTGTTAGCTTCAGTTTTCGCAACAAAACGGGCTCACTAGAGCCCTTCCTACGCGATAGATTATTCATAGCCGTGTACAAGAGCCTCGAGCACCGAAAAACGGCTGTAGCGGACGCTACGGCCCTTACAGAGACAATCATGAGCGGATTACCCGGCTGTATGCAGCAAGGTGCTGTCGCACGAGACGAACTCACTCGCCACGCCACCTCTGTTCTCGGGCGTTTTGACCGGGCTGCAGGCGTTCAATACCAGGCTTTTCACCCTGTTAAGGACTAGCTGCGAGCTTTGCCGCTCGAATCAACGACTGCCTTCTCTGTTACGTCGAATTTATCCAGATAGAGACCGAAGAAGAGCCGTGTCTGCGAATTGAGTGCTGCTAAACAGTTGTAGATGAAGGTCGTAACCGGTAAATAGACCCACTGTAGCACCATAAACAACGTACGGTGGCGCTTGTAGCGCGCCGGACGTGGCGGCAACGTCTTGAGGGCACTGAACACCAACATAAAAGCACCGACCATCGCAAAACGCTGAATATTACTGAGTATCACCGGAAGCGTGTAGGCTGCATAGCCGGCCGGCCCCTGATGATAGAACAGAGCTGGCACCCACCCCGCAAACAGCACCAAAAACGGTGCCACCGCCCAGCTGACATGGCCTTCGATCAGTCGCAAGGTTCTACCCAATAACAGGCGTCGTGGCACTTTATTTGGTTTGAAATACCCTTTTGAGATAACGTAGGCGATATCAGAGGCGCCGTATGTCCAACGACGGAGTTGCACGAACTGGGCCTTGAGCGTCCGACGGTAGCCTTCGGCTAACACTGCATCTTGGTAAATGGGGATATACAGAGGTAGGACCCGGTAATCACCATCATAGCGAAAGAAAGACCGCCAGTACTGGTGGCCATCTTCTACCACTGTTCTGGTTGACCAATAATCGGTCTCGATTAGAGATTGCATACTTTGAGCATGAGCCGAGAAATTGCGGAGCAGATGGGGCCTCAAGGACAGGACGATGTTATAAAACGAGTTACCGGTGGCGATCACGCGCATCGGCGCCGGCGCATCCCAGATGTTATTGGTGTACATAGTCACCGGCTGCACAGAGATACGGTGCGGCTTGGGAGCAGCCGCATAGATGTAGCTAAGGGCTGGCAAGTACTGCTTGTCCGGGCGGTTGTCGGAATCCAGTGTTGTTACCACCACTTTACTAGGGTCAATTTTGGCTTTTTTGAGATACTTTTTGAGTTCGCGGGCTGCATAAGTGACGTTACCGCCCTTACCGATAACTTCCCCTGGCAAATTAGCGGGGTGTTTGACGGCCATGGCGTGGCCAAACTGTGGGCCGTACTCTTTGATAAGGTCATTGACACGGTCTTCGGTTTCTTGACCAGCCCGACCCTCGTACGCAAATACAAGAATGACTTGCTGCATATTGAACTCATTGGCCAGAACCGATTGAATCGTTGGCTCTAACACTTCTCGGCTCTCTTTGACGGTGGCGATAATAATAGCGTGAACGATATCTTTGGGCATTAAGGTTGAAGGTGTTTCTGACAGCCGTTGTACGATCTTGGCGTGCCAAGCTGGCACCTTGCGGCGTGGGTCAATATCGCCATCATCGACCTCCTGAAGCAGTTGTTTCCAGTCGAGCTTGCGATAGTTGCCCATAGTTCGGAAGGCCTGCATACCTCTGGAAGCGACCGCCAACCCTCGCGTCACATAGATCAACATGTACAAAAAGATGCAGAACGCCGCTAGTGTTACATTGATGAGGCTAAGAATGAATGGCATGGCCAGCATGGTATACGACAGCGTGGCTGGTAACCGCTCTAGACGACGGTAGTGACCCTTGCGATCCTTTGCTAGAGGAATCTCGATATCGGTCATTATCGAAGTACCAGGAGTGCGTTACTAACAATGAGACTGAAGACGAGCAACAAGGCACCGATAGATAAAATCACCACCGCCAGCTGACGGTGGATGCGGTACGTACGGGCGCTCATCACAAAGTTGACGCCGAACACGACTAACGCAAAGACGCCGAAACTGAGTAAATCAACGAGCTTGCCGGGGCGAAAATTGTTCACACCGTAGGTGGCACGATACTGGACGATGTAGTTACCACTCGCGTCACCGAGTCTGAGTAACAAAGTGAGGAGCATCAATAGCACCAAGAAGGCGTTGATGCTCAAGAGAAGAAGAATGACGCGATCGCGAACGTACGTTTTTGGTAAAACCATTTGCCCTATTGTAACAATTTAGTGATGCAACGAGTAGTCAAAAACTACCAACGCCCACCATCCAACTGACTTGGGTTGTGGGGTCCCCGGGCCGAGAGGATTCGGCCAGGGGCAAGGAGTAGCCATACGAGACCCCGCCTAGCTGTGCGCCACTTGATTGCGCACAGCTAGGTGGGGTTGGATTTGATTACGACGTGGTGCGGGTGGAGGGAGTCGACCTCACCGGCAAGCACAAAATGTGCTGCCTAGGCGACCCGGCTCACATGATCGCCGGGCTTCGGGCGGCTGAGTGCCACAGGCACTCGCGTTCGACTCACTCGAGTCACAAAACCAACGCCCACCATCCACAAGGGATGATGGGCGTTGGTGCGGGTGGAGGGAGTCGAACCCTCGTCTTAGCCTTGGGAAGGCTACATAATAGCCGTTATACGACACCCGCGATGGAGCCATCTGCCGGGATCGAACCGGCGACCTGCGCGTTACGAATGCGCTGCTCTACCAACTGAGCTAAGATGGCAAATTACCACTGTACCGCACAATTATAACAGAGTTCTATCGCTGTTAGACCTGAATGCCCATTGGCTATTAGGAGCCGAATTTTGAGGCCAGGCGACTGAAGTCGAGGAGGTCAACTGCACCGTCGCCATTGATGTCTGCCCTACCGAGCCCACTGCCGGATTGCCCGAACTTGGATGCCAACAAACTGAAGTCTAGAAGATCGACTGCGCCGTCCTGGTTGATGTCTTCTGCCAGATTAGTGACAGACACTGTTACAGTGCTGGAAGTGCCGACGTTACCAGCGGCATCATACGCTTTGGCGACAAGTGAGTGATTGCCATTAGCTAGTTGTGAGCTATTTAGGGCGATCGCATATGGGCTAGAAGTATCCGTGCCCTTTAGTACGCCATCGACGAACAACTCTACCTTTGTCACGCCGACATTATCGGTGGCGGCAATGGTAACCGTTTGAGTTAGATACAGTTTACTGCCTGCAGACGGACTAGAGATGGACACGTTTGGCGCCGTTGTGTCGGGGGTAGCGAAGCTGAACGAGCTATTGCCGTATGTTGGGTTGGTATACACGCCGTTCTTCGATGCATTACCGCTCATCGTTACAGTTGAAGAGCCACTCCCAGCTAGGGCTTTAAACGTGACCTTGGCAACTAGTGAATCGGCTGACACGCCACCACTTAAAGTACCCCTCGTAATAGTTACCGTGCCACTCCCACCTGTCTGTGAACCAAGAGCTATGTCAAACGCCGAGCTTGTATCGTCGATGGAGACAAACTGGAGCTTTGTCTGGTCGTACGTCAATGTCGCAGATACACCATCGACGTTTGTGCCAGGTGTTAGGCGCACATTAACCGTGGTATTGTCATTTATCAGCACATTGTTGGATGTAGGTGTTAGGTAAAGAACACCAGTATTCCCAATGGTTATATTCTTACTCAGCGTGTTATTCGCCTCGTCAACCTCATCAGGGATAGTGTTTGTGTCATCCGCCTTGGCAACGATAACGTGTGGCCCAGCTGAAGCTGTCCAGGTCGAACCCGCTGTACCGGCGTTTGCGGTAAGTGTCACCGATGCACCAGCAGCTAGACCTGCGCTATTCGACTGATTCCAGCTGACTTTCGTGCCGTCCACATAAAATGCTACGTCTACTAAGGTGCCACTGGAGATAGCAGTGGAGCCCTGGTTTTTTACAGTGGCCGAGAAGGTAACTTGCTGGCCAGCCGATGGACTAGCTGGGGTTAGTGTGACACTCGTTACCACCAGGTCATTCCCTGTCGCGGCGAGCGATCTCATCAGTAAATAGGTGCCGACAACACCAAAGAGCAAGGCTAGTGTCAGCACGGGGACCGGCTGCCGTTGTTTACCGACAGACACTTTTTTGTAGCTTTTTACTTTTTGGTAAACGTGTTTGTGCAGTTTCTTCATGATGCGTAAAGCTTATGGTTACTACCTAGGACTATATTCCTCTGTCGTACGGTGTGCAAGCTATCAATAAGTTTGGGTTGTCATTCTCTGATTAAATTGCTATGATTACCTCTGTTGCGTTTTCTGTTACTTAACATTTTGAGGTTTCATTTGGCGGACATGGGCTCGTAGTGAAGAGGCCTATCACGCCTCCCTGTCACGGAGGAGATCGCCGGTTCAAATCCGGTCGGGCCCGCCAAATGAGTTCTCAAAACAACTTGAAATGACCACTGAGGGGAGGCTCAGCCCCAGGGTCAAGTTTGTTATAGTGGATTAATGCAACTATCGATTGTCTCGTACTTGGATCCTCAGGCAACTGCCACTATTAGAAAGTTGCAGCGCGAATTGTCAGAGCTCACTGGTTCGGTTGCAAGCCTGCAGTCATGGGAGCCGCACATAACGGTTGGAGACGGTATAGAGATAGCTGCCAGCGTAAGCAATGAGGTTATTACGCAACTGGAAGTCATTACCCACCACCTAACCCCCTTCGATGTACGATTGCAAGGCTTTAGCAATAAACAAAATCGGTATGGAGGCAAAGGAGAGTTAACCACTCCATATGCATTACTCATGGACGTTGTTGTGTCTCAAGACCTAAAAGATATGGTGACAAAAATTCAAAATGAGGTTACTAACAAATGGGAGAAGTGGTATCTGAAACCACAGCCTTACGCGCCGCACGTTACGCTTGCTTTTAGAGACTTAGGCAAGGAAGGTTTTGAAAAAGGGCTGGCTTTTCTAAGCCAGTACGAACTCACGTTAGAAACGACAATTAACCATATTGCACTAGTCGAAAAACAACCCGACAAAGATGTAGAGTTTCACCGTATTCTATTTGGTGAATCAAAATAACGCTCGCATTTAATACTGCTTGCTCCTGCCCATATCACTACCTTGGTAATTAATGAAGGTTGTGCTTAAATTAACAGTAGTAGATAACAAAATAAAAATGGCACTACACCACAAACAACAAAGCTCAGAACAGCCCCCCGCTCCACGGCCGACATTGCCCGAACCGATTACTTCGGTCGATGACAAAATTGCCAACGAGAATATTCAGATGTACGGCTTTCGGGACGATAACAATCCGTCTACCCTAACTCGTTTCTTCTGGCTGATTGGTAGCCACCGCCTGGCTGCCATCGTTGCGAGTGTTGCCCTGCTAACATTGGTTGGATTAGCAGTTTTTGCCGCCAGCCACCATTCCAATGACCAGCCCACCAACCCCGGCACCGTAGCTGGCGATACGGGAGATGGCAGTTCCGAGCCCGTTGAGACCTTTGATTACAACAACAGCGATACGCCGACGGACACCACTGCACCAGACTCTGGCACACCCACAAGTTCTGGTACCGGTACCGCAGCGGAAAATCCATCGGCCACAAAGCCTGGTAGCCCGACTAATCTGACGCTAACAGCACAGAACTACCAGATATCAGCCAGTTGGAAAGGCGTGTCAGGCGCAACACAGTACGAATTACAAATTTCACGCAACAGTACTATGAGTAGTCCTAGGCAAATTACCAGTGGCACCACCTCGACGGTCATTCCCGGCTTAGCTTCTGGCACAAAATACTACGTATGGGTTCGGGCAGTGAATGCTAAAGGCCCCAGTAGTTGGTCAAGGATCGGTAGCATCACCACAACCAAAACCAGCACTCCGCAGCAGCCATTGCCTGGCAAAGTAGGCTCAGTTGCCCTAAAGATTAATGCGACGAACTCAATTTCCATCAGCTGGGGTTCTGCCACAAACGCCAGTCGTTACACCGTTACGCGCGCCAGCAACAGTAGCATGACAACTGCTCGTAAAGAATACGCCGCCACGACCAGTCGATCGTACACCATTAACGATCTGTCTGCAGGCACGACGTACTATTTCACTATTCGGGCCAGTAATAGCCGTGGCTTTGGACCAAGCTCCAACGTAATAAGCGGCAAAACACGACTTGCGGCTACCTCTATCAGCAAACTGAGCCTATTGTCTAACAACAATGTGACAGTGACTGCAAAAAAAACCACCGGCGCAACTAAATATGACCTAAGCTACGCGACAAAATCAAACTTCAGTAATGCAGCGACTGTTACCAGCGGCTCATCCAGCATTACCGCCAAAGGACTAAAGGCTGGCACAAAGTACTACTTCCGGGTTCGAGCAAAAGACGCCAACTACACTACCGCTTGGTCGAAATCTGCATCAGTCACTACTAGATACCCGTCATTCAAAAACCCAATCATCAATAGTTCGACGGGAGCACCGAGCCTCATTAAAGGTAGTGGTGGTATGTATTACATCTACGCCACACAGAACTGTAATGGAAAAGTATTTTGTCGTTGGCAATCCAAAGATTTGATTCATTGGAAAATCAATAACTCAGCCATATTTACGAGTCGGCCAGGCGTGCTATCGGGGGGAAATCTAACCTGGGCACCAGACGTCACAAAGGTTGGTAGCTGGTACATCATGACCTACACAGGCTGTGACAATGCGACAGTGAGCGTGGGACACAGGCGGTGCATTGGCTACGCAACCAGCAAGCATGCCGAAGGTCCCTACACCGCTAGAGGTGTCTTGGTGTCACGAGGTTATAAGTCCTCTACCGACATTCCGTCAGGCCCAGGTGCCGTTGACTCTCACATTGTCGTAAATGGCAGCAATGTATACCTGGTATACGGCAGTGGAGGTATTGGAATTGTACCCTTGCAGTCAACTGGCAACGGAACCTACAAGGCCGTTAAATCACAGTTCAAAATGCTCGTTTGGGGCACAAGCCCCGTGGCCGAAGGTTCTTACCTATACAAACACGGCAGCTACTGGTATCTTTACTACTCCTACGGGGATTACAAAGCTAGCGCTATTGGAACCTCAAAAGAATACTCAACCCGTGTTGTACGCTCAACAAGCATCATGGGCAATTACCGAGGGCCTTCGTCAGCCGCACCCAAGAACAATACAGAACAGAACAACCTCAAAAACGGTAAGTTCAAGCTGCTCATTAGTGGTTCGTCAAGCTTCCGTGGCCCAGGTTGCCCGTCCCTATTCACAGACACTGCTGGCAAAGATTGGATCCTCTACCATTCTTATCCAAAGGGTAAAACATATCGGGCGGCCCTGTTTGACAGGATCGTCTACACAAATGGTTGGCCAAGCGTTAACAATGGCCACCCCTCAACTGGGTCAATCCCAGGTCCAGCCTACAATTAATATTTAGAGGTGTAGGTAATAGGTAGCTGGGTGTTGCTGTTTTGCGGGGCGTAAATAAACGTTGACGTCTTTGAAGTTGAAGGTGATGTGGGCAGCCCTAAGCTTCCCATCCTTTTCGCCAAGAAGCTTGTCAATCTCTAGATAATAGCCAGAGTTGATGACATCTGTAATATCACCTGTTTTTTGTAGCCCGTACAATGCCTCGACTGCTTGTGGTGACACGTCTCGACTGTTCTGATCAATCACGAAGCCGTATGCTCCGCCTTTGTCTTTTGTGGCAGTATCATCGGAGTATTGAGCGGCCAATGCCTCGAAATCACCACCCGCTTTCAGCTTTGCAAGTACCTCTTGCGCCTCGGCATTGGTACTCGTATCTAGTTTGGCGATGACCTTTTGCTCCAACAGCTCACTCCGCAGCTCGCGTTTGAAATCTCGCACGGACCAACCCCAGAACTCGCGCAGGACGCTACGGAACACCCGGTCACTTGAACCAAGTCGATTCTGAGCCCGAACTAACGCAATTTGCTGGTCAACCTCTGCGCTACTGACGGACACACCGTGCTGCTTGGCCAACTGCTTCACGTAGGCGTGGTTGACTGCCGCCTCTAGCGAACTATGCTTAAACCGATCTAGTTGCCGCTGGCCGTCAGTCGTCGCAAAGTTTGATCCCTGCTGCGACTCGTAGTAATGCATGTAGTGGCGTAACTCAAACAGGTAGTCTTCATACGAAACATAGGAATGATTCACTTTGGCGACTGGAAACGGAATAATCTTGGTCACGGCATACGTAAACGATGAGGTGTTTTGGAATTTATACAGCGCCAGCGTAGTGCCAACAAAAAATGCCACCAAAGCAATTACGAATATCGCGACGGAAATTTTGACGATACGGTGCCTTGAGTGCTTCAGGGGGTAAATATACTTACGAGCCCTGCCCAGCACGGCCTCACGGTGTTCCGCGATGGATTCGTTAGTAATACGTGGTACGGTTTGCGGAGTCGATTTTGTCGTATCAGATTTAGACGCCAGCTGCTTTAGTTGCTGTGTCGATGGGATTTTCTTGGCAATATCAGAGATAGCCGGTTTCTTATTCTGTTTCTTCTTCATCTTGTGAGCTTGGGCCAGACCCGGAAACTTGCATCGGCGTTGCCGTATTGAGGCCCAGATCGCGCAATATCATCTGTAATTTACGCGCGGTCTTGGCCGGATGATGCACATCGTGTATCGTCAAATCTCCGACGTAGGTCTGTACTACTATTGTACCAAAGCCCAGCAGGGTTTGCTCGATTCCGGCAATCTCATAGTTGATCATCTGCACCTGTGAAAGATTTATGTCTGTTACTGCCCGATGGAAGAAGCCTCGTTGCATAATTTGAATAAAGCGTTGGTCGGTCACAATATAGACACTGAAGTACCAAGGCACCCAGGAAATACCGAAAATCAATGCACCGAGCGCCGTACCCAGAGCAAGACCACCAAAAAACATGTTGAAGCCAAGACTAGGATTAACAGCGGCTGGGATAACACCTAACAGAGGCCCGAGCATACCAAACACCAACCCTTTACGCATCACGATCGGGTGACGGCGAAACACATACAATACTTCTTCGTCGTCAAATTGGTCATCAAAAACTTTTGGCTTTTCGGATGTTTGTTTCTTTGCCATCTAGCTTTGCTCCGCTCTGCAGAGGTTTTCATTACATTCAAACATAAACAGATTGTATCAGATGATACTCTGTTACTTAACTTAAGAGCCGTCACTCTTTGATTTTGTTGAGATCTCCATTGAGAACTTCTGGCTGTAGAATGGCAATCTCAAGTGCCCACCGCTGTTCATGATAGTCTGGCAATGGGTTAAGTAGATAAATCTTCTTGCGGAGATAGTACGCTAACCCGAGCTCCATTTGCACAGAGGTCCCACAGTATCCGGCAACGCCGTTCTTGGCATAGTTCAACGCCAGCACGACATCACTTTCGGCTATTTGGTCAAAGAAGTCTCTAACGATATCATTTTCAATACAATGTTTATAATCCTCGTCCAGATCATCAGGCATGTGAGGGTTGGCAATTATAAAGTCGAGATCTTTAGTTGCAAGAACTGTCAGACCCCTTTGCTCTAACTGCAGTTTAACGTCTTTCATTCTGGCAGCATTGGACATGCTACCTAACAACATAATTTTCATACACTAATTATAGTAGATAGTAGCCCGGGAGAGAATCGATCAGTGTCAAATCTACGATTTGACACGTGTAGCGAAGTCATACACTTACGAATCATTTCGCGTTACCTCTAGCTTCTGGTATCCCCACTACGATTCGAACGTAGATCTACTCCTTAGGGCCAATATATGCCGGTGGCATATATTGTAGCCACGAACGAAGTGTCGAAAGTGAAACTAGCATTGCACTGTAGGCGCCAGCCAAAGTGAAAATAATGGTGCCCCCAGAAGGATTCGAACCTCCAGCTTCTCCTTAGGACGGAGTTGTTTTATCCATTGAACTATAGGGGCTCAACACCGTAAATTATACCACTCCAGATCTGTTGCCAATCAAAAACCCAATACTATACTTTGTATAGTATTGGGTTGAGCACCCTATTTCTTTGGTTGGTGATGTGTGTCGTAGTCGTAGATCTCGTCAGCATCAAACCAGAGCTGGATCTCAAACTCGGCTTCTTCCTTGCTGCCTGACGCGTGAACCAAATTACGAATAGGACGGTTTTCGCTATTAGCCATACTGGACGAATCAAACGAGTAGTCTCCCGTTATGGTACCGGGCTCTGCTTTGACGGGTAGCGTGTGGCCGCGTACTTTTCTGACAATTTCAACTGCGTGGGGCCCTTCTAGAACTAATGCAAAGACAGGACCGGTGATCATAAAATCAACCAGCCACTTCTGTACCGTGAGGCCAATTTCGTGTGCATCGTCACTGCCGAATGCCTTTTGCGGATCAATGCCCAGCTCCTTGTAGTTGTCGAGGGTTTTCTGACCCATACCATCAATGAACTCAGTCCGATCAACCGGATAGTGCTTGTCGAGGAGTTCTTTGGTTGGAATAAAAAATTTACCAGCGATAATCTTTAGACCAATTTTCTCAAAACGGCTAATGATCTCACCCATCAAGCCACGCTGCACAGCATCTGGCTTCAGAATAATTAAGGTTCGTTCCATACTTTCCTTTTGTTACGTTACCATCATTTTAACAGAGATGGCACAATTCCCAAATGATCTCACGAAACTTCAGCGCGTCGCACAATGCTACACTAAATCTATGTTGTTTGAAAAAGCCAAAACCGATTACCTAGAGTACATGGAAATTGAGCAAAATCGCTCCCAAAAAACGATAGCGAATTACGATCATTACCTTTCCCGTTTGGTTGACTATGCGGGCGATATCAAGGTAGCAGACATCAACGATGAATTGGTGCGTAAATGGCGACTGTGGCTAAATCGACTTGGTACCAACACGTCAGACGAACTTGGCAAAACAACCCTAAATTACCACCTGATTGCCTTGCGTAGCTTCCTGAAGTTTTGTGCCAAACGAAACATTACAGCCATGGCAGCGGACAAAATTGAGCTGGCCCGCGTTAAGCGTAGTCAAGTGACTTTTTTGAGCGAAGATGAACTGGAGCGAATCTTCAAGCAACCAGACACTACCTCTGTTACAGGAGCTCGTGATCGGGCAATTCTTGAACTACTTTTTAGTTCAGGACTACGTGTCAGTGAGTTAGTTGGGCTCGATCAAGACCACATAAATTTGAAGCGACGAGAGTTCATGGTCCGCGGTAAAGGCCAAAAAGATCGACCAATTTTTATCAGCCAGGAAGCCGCAACCTGGATACGGCACTACCTGGATATGCGAGATGACACAACGAAGCCATTATTCATTCGCTATTCTGGTTCCAAGAAAGTCGATCTGTCGGGTAATTACCATCGACTGACCGTCAGAAGCGTCCAGCGATTGGTCGCAAACTATGCCCTGCTGGCTGGCATTACCAAACATGTCAGCCCCCATACGCTCAGGCATAGTTTTGCCACTGATCTACTCATGAACGGCGCCGATCTACGGTCCGTCCAAGCTATGTTGGGTCATAGTAATATTAGTACGACACAAATTTATACGCACGTGACCGACCCGCACTTACGCAAGGTGCATGAACAATTTCATCACAATAACCCCGGGAAATAGAGTCACCCTACAACATATTAGTTTTTGGGAATTTATGGCGTACACAGCGGGTTACCGCCATCGCCAACCATACTTGTATCAACCGTGATGGTATTGCCTTCGGTAATAGAAAAGCGCTTACAGACAGAGTCGCCGCTCATCAGCGCTGCTGAAGCTACGCTGCTATTGTCACCTTTTAGGTCGACATTCACTAATATGCGGCGCAAGACGTCTTGTGCCTTGCCTGTCGAGTCAACAATCACTTGCGAACCAATAAAGTTACCGGCTGCGTTGTTGGCAGATACGCGCAGATCAAATCCGGTTCGATAGGTCGCAGTAGCCCGCATGTAATAGTTGCCGGCTGGTACATTGACGGTGCCAGTACAGTGGTACGGCGGCGTTGCAAGCGCATTATTGTTATTACACGAAGCGGCCATAATTTGGCCATTGCGGGCATCGTCAGGCATAACCGCCGGATATGATGGGTTGCTGCTACCGTTTTGGGTTGGCACAAAGAACAGGGTGTAGGTATTGTTCTGCAAGGCAGTTCTGTTGAGTGAGCCGCTCGCAACTGGCACTAGATCAATCCTCACAACACCGTAGTTACACTGCCAGTTGTCGCGTGCCACAAAGTAATTAGTCGTTCCTACACTGAGCGTATTAGGACAGCTGGCGAAATTACCAGCAGCAACCGAATCCCATTCTAGAATAATCTGGTTTAACGAACTGGGATGTTCGGGTGTAAGCGCAAACACGCTTGGGCCAGAACTGAGACTACTGGTCAGGACTGATGGCTTGGGGTTAATCAGCAGACAGGTGTAGGCAACATTTTTGGCAGCGTTAATCACATTGCCGGTAAGCGTTGGGTAGTTAGGGTCGGTCAAACACTGGGTCTTTGGTAAGGCACCGCCGCTCCCGGAAACTTGGCTACGAATAGCCTCGATTGCATCATTAACCCCGCTCTCCGCCGCATAGAATGCTTGTGTGCTCAACTGTGTGTCTAGGCTAACCCGCTGCTCACGACGTGAGATCTGAGCCAGGCCGAGCACCACCAAAGAGACAATAATCAGCAGCAACATTGCCGTAAATATCGAGACAATTCCCCTCTGTTGCTTGGTGATAGGTATAGTGCTCATGGTTTTCTTCATAGTATCACAACCTCGATTGAACTGTTGTTTCCGCGTCAGACACTGCACAGAACTGAGAGCCTACTGTGCTGCGACAACGCACATTGCTACCATTGGCGGCCCACCAAGCAGGAGTCTCGGTACCCGTCAGTGTAGATCCATTGGCAGTTAGTAGGTCGTAATCGCCATACACCACTCGGACGTGCAGTAAAAAGGTCGGCACCGCACCACTAGCATGATTAATTTTGGTGACCGACAAAGCCGCTAATCTCATATGATCACCGAGCAGTTCTTGTTGCGAGGCACTGAGCGGACTAGTCAGGCTAATGTCACTCGCGCACGTTGCGTTACTATCACGAACGAGCGCGTGGGTGTTGGAGGCATTATTCACCTGTACACCCAAGCGATACTGATACTGTATCGAACCATTAAAACAGAGTACGCCACGAACTGTATCATTAATAACGGAGTCCGACCCTCCAAGCTGAATATTGCGGGCGATGTCATTGATAATCAATCGCCCAGCCGTTTGAGCTGTCGTAGATGTAACGCCACTAAAATATGACTTGGTGAATGCCAAGATTCCAGCGGCCGCAACCAACAGAATTGCCGCGAATACAGAGGTAGCAATCATCAGTTCTAGCACTGTGAAGCCTTTTGATTGATTGTAAACTTTTGCTGATTTGCTTGTCATCTTCATACTCAAGTACATGCCGTGGTTATTTTGAGTGTCGCCGAAGTTACGCCGCGTTGCCCGCCAACGGTGACGATGCCATATTTGTCAGTACCACCACTCTTGAAACAGATCTGTACTCCCTGTCCATCAGATACGAGCTGCTGACCATTCATGTCGCCGTTCGCCGTAAAAGCACTACTACTGTCAGTGATGGCGTACACGTCTACGTGTTGAGCGCCAGTTGCAAAGTCGCCGTTACTGTCGGCGGCACCTAGAGAGTACATGAACCCAACGGAACTAATATTGCCACCATTATATTTCATACTGACGAACGTTAGGCCGTTCTTGAGCGATAATTGTTCGCGGACTGGCGTAACGTAGGTTGGATCCAGATTGTCGAGGCCGGTATAGACTGTTGCTCGATAGCCTGCCACTGTGTTGATGTAGTATGGCTGCGGATCACCACTGGTCGTAAATTGCATAACTTTACCCAGGAACACACAAGGCTTGTTAGAACCCTGTGAAGGGCCACCACCACCGGCGTTGATGGTTATAGAATTAGCAGCGCTTGAGGTACAACTGAAATTGTTTGTTGATGGAAAGTAGCCATTGGATACTTCTGTGATAGTTTGCTGAATACGTAGACGAATATCCTGAGCTGCAGTAGTGAAGGCACTTTTCTGTTGACGGCCACTAAAGGTCACGGCCACAGATACAAACAGAAAACCGGTCACAGCCAGTACTATCATTATCTCGACAAATGTAAAACCAGACGCTACCCCTGTTGGCTGACCACGCTTCATAGCCAGATTATACCATAAGCGGCTTGGATACTACCCTATTATCAGATAAGCGCGCCAAGATACCAGTCGATCAACTGCTGCCCGAATAACACCACCAGAATAGTCCCCGCAATCAGAAATGGGCCAAAAGGCACAATACTCTTTCCGGTTGCCTCGCCCTTTAGTAGATTTGGCAACATGAAGCCCAGTCCGGTCAGCGAGGAAATAAAAATAACGAGCAAAGCCTCGATTGGCCCACCGACAACCAGGCCAAGCAATATGGCTAACTTGACGTCGCCACCCCCGATCCACCGGCCATTAGAGACGGTAAATAGAGCGTAGAATAACCCGGCCAAGATGACTACTGCCCAGATTGAGCCCCCTACCACTTGCAGCGGCGAGGACGCTTCCAGTGCTCGTAATGCCACATAAACTACCCCAATGCCTGTGAGTGGAAATACAATTCGGTCCGGCAACAAAAACCAACGAAAATCGTACAGTGTCAGGGCTACAAAACCAATAATAATCCCCAACCACGCAGCAAACACGAACCAAGCAAGATCAGTGTTCAATGCATACGGCCACCAGACATACGATGCCACAAACAACGCCGGTACTAACAATTCCGCCACCGGCGTGTCTGGTATACGCTGCCCGCAGTAGCGACACTTACCCCTCAGGCTTAGCCAGCTCAGAACAGGGATAAGATCCTTGGGGGCCAACTCGTGCTTGCAATGGAGACACATTGAGCGACCTTGGGCAATTGATAGTTTTTCTAGTGCCACCTTGTCGGCTTTGGTGAGCTTTTTGCCGTGCTCGATCTGGTCTGTAATCTTGGCCTGTTCGTAGACGCGCCACACTAAGGCATTTACAAAACTGCCCAGTGCCAAACCGGTGATAATCAGTAGTACATACAGCATTACCGCTTATGGTAACACAAAAGCGCGGGTCCGAAGACCCGCGCTGGTTATCCGATGTTAAGCTTTGACTACGTCTCGAGACACTTAACGCTTGGGTTACCGGTGCTAGCTTCTACAGGGTAGAAGACTGCAGCAGCACGGTTGTTGGCAGTGCCATCACACTTGTATTGCAAGCGAACTACCACGGTACCCGCAGTTATTGAGGCTGGAGCACTCGCACTGGTAGATACGGTGGTGCTTCCTTGAACTTTACCAGTTGCACTGGTCAAACCACTTGCGGAAGCGGTCACAGTACCCGTTCCGGATACTGCTGTAGGCATAGAGCCATCGTTATTACTTTGGAACTCATTGATAGCCCCGGCTACGGCAGCCGCGTCGTTCTTGGCAGATGTGTTCCTAGAGTTACGTTGCAAGGCTGGAACCGCGAGGAAGACAATCAACAGGATTAAACCTGCTATAGCCAACACAATCATCACCTCGATGATGGTGAAACCTTCACTCTTACGTTGTTTTAAGTTGTTAAGCATTTATTCATGCCCCCCTTGTTGTTGATAAGTTTAGTGCTTATGGTTGCAATCATACCGCTCTCTCTCAGTAAAAGCAAGCTTTTTTTACAGTGGTAACCAGTATCACAACCCCTGTTAGCTTGTGCATGGTGGTCTAGATTTACACAATATCGTTGGCTTGCCCAGCCAAATTGTAGATTGGTAGCAAGATTGCGGCCACGATTGTGAAGGCCATCAGACCCATTAGGATCATCATAACGGGCTCGATGGTTGTCTGGATTGCCTTAATCTCATTATCGAGCTCTTTTTCGTAGTACTCGGCAGACTTGCCCAACATTTGCTCCATGGATCCGGATTGCTCACCAATTTTTAGCATATTGGGTACCAGCTCCAGGAAATTGGGGTCACCGGTTAGTGATTCGCCCAGGGATTTACCACCCTTAACTTTCTCGGTGGCTGCCTTAATGGAGTCTTCGATATACACGTTATTGACCGCACGACCGGTGATCTCAAGCATCTGTATGAGTGGCACACCGCTGGATACCAATGTCGTACCGGTTCGAGAGAAACGAGCCATGTACATCTTCATAAACAGTGGTCCGGTTGGCCACATACGCATCTTTGCCTTGTCGATAAAGCGTTTGCCGCCAAGTGTACGCGCCCATCTGGAGCCGAAGAAGATGGCTAGGCCGAGGAGTATGACAATCACCCACCAGAAATGAACCATAAAGTCCGACATGGCTAACAAGATGCGCGTAACCAGTGGCAGGCTGGCACCGCCAATGTCCTCGTACAACGTCTTCACCTGTGGCAACACCTTCACGAGCATAAATGTAACCACGCCCGCCATTACCGCCAAGACGATCAAAGGATAGACCATGGCACCACGGACTTTACTGATGATATCGGCGTCTTTTTCCTGTTGGTCCGCAAGTCGCTCCAGCGCCTTATCAAGCGTACCAGAGGCCTCACCGGCGGATATAAGACTCAGATACACCTGGCTAAACACATCCGGATGACGGCTCATTGATGCCGACAGACTCGCGCCTGCCTCAACATCAACGATAATGTCATTAATCACAACTTTTAGTGGTTGACTGGTCGTTTGCGAACTCACGCTCCGTAGGCTCTGCACTAACGGCAATCCGGCATTGATTAACGTCGAGAGCTGTCGGCTAAAAAGTACCTTGTCTTTGGTGCGAGCTTTCTTGAAGCGACCTAACAAGCCCTTGCCACTTTGCTTGGCAAGTGTGATTTCAATAGGCACCAAACCTTCGTTTTGAATCAGCTTAACGGCCGACTGTTCACTGTCAGCCTGCACTTCGGCTTTGACGTGCTTGCCCGAAGCCGAGTCTCTGGCGGTGTACTGATACGTTAGCATCGATCTAGTTCCTCATGAGGCGATCAAGTTCATCGATGTCAACAGCCACATTGCGGGCCTCGTCATAACTAATGGTACCGGCGTGGATCAGGTTGACTAATTGTTTGTCCATGCTCTGCATACCGTATTCTGCGCCAGTCTGAATCACTGCGTCCAACTGGTGAGTCTTCCCTTCACGGATGATGTTCCTGACAGCGGGAGTACCAATAAGGATTTCAGCAGCTGCGATACGCCCACCACCGATGGCAGGCACCAAGCGTTGTGAGCAGATAGCCATCAAAATGTTTGATAACTGCGCACGAATTTGTGGCTGTTGGTGTGGCGGGAATACGTCGATCATACGGTCAATGGACTGTGCGGCACTGTTGGTGTGAAGCGTTGCAAACACCAAGTGACCCGTCTCAGCGATGGTAATTGCGCTGGCGATGGTCTCCAGGTCACGCATCTCACCGATGAGCACCACGTCGGGGTCTTCACGAAGCGCGCTACGTAGTGCAGCTGAGAAACTGTAGGTGTCATAGTGAACTTCTCGTTGGACGATAACTGATTTCTTAGAATTGTGCGTGTACTCGATAGGGTCTTCGATGGTGATGATGTGAGTGGCACGCTCCATATTAATCTTGTGTATCAGTGCAGCCAGACTGGTTGACTTACCCGAGCCAGTTGGACCAGTCACGAGTACCAACCCACGTGGGTAGTCGGCAAATTTTGTAACGACGGGTGGTAAACCGAGTTGTTCGACACTCAAAATCTCGTTTGGAATGAGACGCAAGGCAGCGGCTAAGTTACCTCGCTCGTGGAAAGCGTTGACACGAAAACGACCCATATCACCAAAGGCAAAACTGAAGTCAAACTCTTTGTCTTTCAGTAGAATCTGCTTTTGATCTTCGTCTAGTACGGCAAAGATGAGTGTTTCAACAGCTTCATCACTCAGTGGCTCAGCCCCACTGACCGGCATCAAAGCGCCGTCTATTCGCAGCATGGGCGGCAAGCCAACTTGTATGTGAAGGTCAGACGCCTTCTTTTTGACTACTTCCTCTAGGAGGACTTCTATTCTCGGTTGACCTTGCATGTGCTATCTTCCACCCTTCTCTTGTTAGCTGCTCTCAGCGGCCGCCACGCGGTTAATTTCATTGAGGGTCGTCTGGCCGTTTAAGGCCTTTAGGTACCCGTCCTGACGCATGGTTACCATGCCCTGTTCGACTGCTAGCTTTTGAATTTCGCTCGACGTGGATCGTTTGAGGATAAGCTGTTGGATGCCTTCGCTAATACCGAAAACTTCGTATACGCCCATCCGACCACTGTAGCCACCTGGCGAACTTGGGCTGTCGGTGCCCTTGGTTAAAGTATAAGCGCTTTCGCCGATCAGAGGCAAGTTTTCATAGCCAAGATCATCAGAAACTTTCTTTCGGTTGGCTTCGTCTTTGGGTAGCAATGTAGCCAGAGCCTGGTGAATTGCCTCGGTTTCTGGCGGCGTAGACTGATACGTTTCATTTTTTTCGCCAATACGACGAACTAGTCGTTGCCCAATCACCGTTTTTACGGTGCTGGCAATCAGAAACGGCTCAATGCCCATGTCCAGCAAACGAGGTAAGATACCAGCTGCGCTATTGGTGTGCAGCGTACTAAAGACTAAGTGGCCCGTCAGAGCGGCTTGTACGGCCAGTTCGGCAGTCTCTTTGTCGCGAATCTCACCAACCATCACCACGTTCGGATCTTGACGTAGAATCGAGCGGAGACCAGCCGCAAAGGTCAGTCCAACATCAGCATTAACTTGGATTTGGTTAACCCCCGCCATCTTATACTCGACGGGGTCCTCGAGCGTCACAATATTGATGCTGTCATCCTTAATTTCTGACAGTAGTGCGTACAGACTCGTCGACTTTCCTGAACCAGTTGGACCAGAGGTCAGGATCATGCCATTAGACTGTTTGAGACCCTCCCGGATTGTCCGTAAAGCCCGTCCATGATAACCCATTTCTTCGAGCTTCAAGCTGGTACCTGATTTGTCTAGTAATCGGATGACGACTTGTTCGCCCCACACCACTGGCGAAATGGCGATACGGAGGTCAATGTCTTTACCCGCAGCGTTAATACTAAATTCACCGTCCTGTGGGATGCGATGTTCGTCGATTTTGAGGTTAGACAGAATCTTTATGCGACTCACCAGCGGTGGTTCGGTACTTTTTGGCAACTTCATGATCTCACGCAAAATACCGTCTATGCGGCATCGAATCCGCAAACTATCTTGCAGTGGTTCAATGTGCACATCGCTGGCATGGTTCTTGGCGGCAAACTCCAATATCGTCGATAGGGCCTTGCTAATAGGCGAATCTTGCACCAAAGTCTTCATGGCCTTCGTACCTTCTGGCACCACCTCTTTGCCATCAGCCGTCTTCTGTGCTTGGTTAGCGGCTTCTTGGATACTGACGTCACCAGTCAGTTTACTGATGTCGTCGGCGACAGAGGCCGAGATACTCGCCTGATACTGCTTGAGAACATTTCTAATGCCCTCTTCAGAGGCTGAGTAGACCTTGAGCGGACGACCGATCTTGTTGCTCAAAAAATCAACTGCCTGGACATTGTCGGCGTCCAGCATAGCAACAACGAGGCGATGTTGCATTTCTCCTAGCGGTACCGCCATGTAGCGCTCGGCAACGTCTTGTGGCAACAGTTGCAGTACTTTTGGCTCGACACGAGCCGTAGCGAGGTTCACGTATGGAACCTTGGTGACCTTTGCAATGGCTTTAGTTAAATCTTCGTTACTCACCTTGCCATCAGTCACCAACAGACTCAGTAGTGGCGCCTTGTCTTTCTCTGACTTTGTTTTTAGTTCTGTCAATTTGTCCGCTGTCAGGACACCAGCAGCAACCAGGTCATCCTCGACCTGCTTCTGGGTGGCTGCGGACAATACGCTCATGCCATCCTCACCAATACCCTATTGACGCGAGTCAAACGGATTATTATTAGAGCCGTCACCAATCTGGATCAACTGCGTAGGATCTATCGAATTTTCATTGAAATACTTGTCTGACGGTAGCGTAAAGGTGGTCGTGATTGCATCAACAACCTCGGCCTTTTGTTCGCGCGCAGAGGCAGATGCGAAGATAGCTTTCGACACAAAGAATGACGCAATACCTGCAATGCCAATGATAAGCACGATCATGGCGATGTCTTTTTGTTTCATTACTGTACTACCTCCGTCTTGATGTTGAGGGTTTTAGCCGGCTGGTAGTACGTCTGGCCGGTGATTTCTAACGTCATGTCAGACTCTCCGCCGGTAAAGTGGAGTTGGCTGATTTGGAATGGTCGGATTGACCGTTCCAGAGAACTGATCATCTTCTTTATATTACTGTAGCTACCAGATATTGTGACCGTGAAAGGCATCGGCACTGGAGCACTGGAGTCTTTAGATGCGGACTGGGAAAGCTCGTCGTCCGTACCACTGATGTTTTCAATGGTAACCTTTGAGTCTTTAGCCATTTTCTCTATGCTGGTGGCCATAGCTGGAAAGTCGTATTTACTTGGCAGCGCGTCCAATACAATTTGTGCATTGTCACCGTCACGATCACCGCTACCGGAAGGATCGCCACCAATGACATTTTGAGTTTGGTTGGCTTCAACAAAGGCATTGTAAGAACTAACAAGGCTACTGACACTCGAAATATCAGTCTTGAGCTGTGCAAGTGCTGCTTTCTTCTTGGATATGACCTTGTTCTGGTAACCCAACTGCCCGATGAGGATGAACGATGCAACCAGACAGAACACAACGACAAAACTCGCGGCTGCCACCACACTAACCATAGTAGCGTTAGCCTTTGTTATCATCGCCCTTTTAATTGAAACTTTGCCTGCCATAGCTACTGTCCACTCCCTTCAAATAATGCGGATGGATGCTCGATAACTGAACGCGTCGTGACAATGTTTGGTACGACGAGCGTAACCTCACTAGCACTACTGGTGATAGTTTGATCAAAGTTCAATGAAATACTGTAGGTTGCCCCAGTACTTGTTCGACCAAAGCTAGACAGTACAACATTACTGAAGGCGTCCTTGTTGTCCGAGTCCTGATCGGTGTAATATTTGGTGAACTTCAGTGAGTCAACAAAAACGTTTACTGCGTCCAGACTTGGAGCTTTACCAGTAATTGTCATAGTGTGCTGATCAAAATCAACCTGTAGCTCGCTAATGGTCACGTTGGTTGGCGTAACCTGGCTAATAAATGCCGGTATTCTCGTAGTGACAGGCTTGGCGTCATGCAAAGGTGTTAATGCATTGAGTTGGTTCTGAACGGTCAGTATTTTATCCAAGTCTTCTTGGCCCTTCAGCTGCTTACTAAAGTTAGCGATATCCCCACTCAGGTCGTTAATATTTTTCTTCTGCACGACGTCAACACTAATAATCAATAACGCGAAGATAGCAATGCTGATGACGGACAGCAAGACTGATAGACTTACGACAGTGCGCTTGATGCGCTGCGCCTTGATGTATTCAAGCTTTACGTCAGGGAGTAAGTTAAACTGTATCATTCGGTACGCTCCGCTAGACCGACTGCAACGCCGAACTGATTAGAGATGGCTAGTAATTCGTTTTCACGACCACCAGAGAACTGTACGTTGCGCCACGAATTACCGATCTCGACATTTACCCCAAACTTATTAGCCAAATAAATCGGAAACTCTGGTAGCACCGATGCCCCACCAGTCACAATCATGCGTTCAATTTTCTGATTGGTGTAACGCGTCTGGAAAAACTTAATGGATTTTTCGATCTCGGCAGTCAGCAGCTCCACGGTGCCAATAATTCCCTGGTACACCTGTCCCTCCAGCTTCTCTTTGCCTAGGCCAAACTTCATCACAAATTGTTTTGCCTGTGCCTCGTCTACGTTCAGGTTTTGTACTGCCGAACGGATAATTGCCTCCATACCTGTTGGGATTGCACGGGTCAATTTTGGTTGACCGTTGGCAACAATCACTAGATCGGTACTCTTTTCACCCATGTCTAACAAAAGCTGTACATCATTTTGTCCGCCAGCAGTTAGCGCACGACTCAGCGCTAGGTTGTCGGGTTCAAAGGCTATCACGTTTAGACCAATCCCCTCGAGCATATCTAGACGTTGTTCGATGAAATTATTGGGCACGCTACTGAGTAATATTTCGACTTTCGTCTTGTCTGCTGGTGAATCACCGAGCATTGCCCAGTCAATCTTTGATTCAGCGAGTGGCGTCGGCAACAAAGCGTCCGCCTGGTAGCGAATCGCCTTAGCAAGCTCTGCTTGCGGTAGCCTGTCGATATCAGCAACGGTCGTAAAGACTCGTTGTGAAGGGACGCCGACTGCAACGTTACGGGTACTTACTCTGGCCTGCGTCACAAGCTGTGCGATTGCTTGGCCGAGTCGTTGCTGATCGTTGGCAGAGTCACTCAAGGCCAGTTTTGCATCAATCGGCATGTAGGCATACTTCGCCAGGGAACGCTGTGATCCTGTGCCATGCAATTCAACTAAGCGAACGGCTGTTGATCCGATGTCCAAGCCAAAAAATCCAGATACCCCACTCAGTAAGCTCATTGGGTTCCCTGCTGAAAGATTGTTGATTTTTGGACTACCGTCATTCGTACCACCATAATTAAACGGGACTTATTGTTTGGAATTATAGCATAAGCGCTACCCTAAACCGCAAGCGTAAAATTATTCTTACAGAACTGGTGGCAAACCACTGACTGCAGTCCAGTTGGGGTTGAGACTACTAGGTCGTGGTAACCACATTTCAGGACTGTAGTGGAACACTTCAGCAGCATTAGCTTCGTTGCTGCTGTTATTTTGGGCTTGACCTACACTACCAGTGGTTCGAAGGAACTGTATCTGCTTGGCTGCAAAGGCGCCGTTAATGGTAAGTTTATGATTACAAAGATCATACGTGCCAGGGTCAGTGATGTCAGCGGGCACACCACTATTGCTTGCACAGGTGTATATATTTCCACCGTTACCGCTTCCGTCGGGTTCAGCAACATAGAGGCCGTCCAATTGACTGACATCGCCTCGGATCAAAATATTACCCCCGACCACGACCAGCTTGAAGCTTGGGATGGAAGATAGGTTCGACCAAGAGCCTGAATTTGCATACCGTATCGGATTAGTGATCAGGACATCTGAGTAAGCATAGAAGACGTGCTCTCCGGCGGGGACAAAACCACCGTTGCTATTGAGCAAACTAATGATATCACCATGAACCTGGCCACCTGGCTTGGCGGCGGTAGAGATGCCATCCAGGAATGAACAGCTCGAATCATCGACCGGGCTAAAGTTACTGAAGTAACCACCATACCGACCACCATCGACGTCTAATACGGTCCGGACGCTACCCAATGCGTCAGTCGAGGTACCCACATTCGCAAAGGCTAGGCTTTCGGGCTTTCGCGGATTCGAGTTAGATGGGGGCGCATTGAGCGCCGTCGCAAAGAATCGTATCGGTCCAAGAGCCGTAGCCGCGAGTTGTGTTCCTGCTCCACGGAAGGTATCCCCTGACGTCGTCGGTGGGTCAGAACCAGAATTCCAACTGATAAAACCTGCATTTTGGTTAATACTACAGGTTCCACTACCATTCATTTCGTACGCCCCGGCCACCGCATCACCACCATACACCGACAAATATGGCGTATTGGCCACCGTTATATGTAATGGGCAATCCGAATCCTGAGCTTCGTTTACACTGTCCCTATAATTTACGGTGCCAGTGAGATCGTACTCACCCAAAGGGAGTGTCCCGATATTAAATGTGCGTCCAAACGGTGGTGACCCATCAGAAAATGGCCCATACGAACGTACTGCAAATGTAGGATCATCAGCTTCTAGCTCAAGTTGTAGTGTTACATTGGTGGGAGTAAAGCCTGCCGGACCGTAGCTCGTCGACATATCTACGCTAATCGGCGTGTAGGTATCAACCGTATCACCTACCGTACTGGTTAGTGAACAGCTCATGCTGCCAGTTGCCGGACAGTCTGTTGAATAATCAAAGTCCGGTGATCCAAAGATAGCATCGCCCGGTAGTCCTACATAGACAAACTGACCATTATGCATTTGAGCCACTACCAACACATAATGGGTTTCAGGTTGAACTATATTTATTTTAATTGATGTTGACCCACCAACGTTATCGAACCCACTAGGAGTAAACACCGGTATACCGTTGGCGTTGGCACCTCCGTATGGATACGAAACCAAATTATTAGGATCTATGTCTGAATTCAGCGGCGGACTAGTCCTGGGTTGATTAGCAGGACTTTCCTTAGCCAGGCTACCATTAGAGTAGGCCCTGTAGTCATTATTTCGGAGCGGCGTAATAACCTTGCCGCCCTGTGCAACGGTGCCTACAAAGAAGTAGAGTGACTGGCTTTGGCCACTCGTACCGTTGTCGGCGTCATAGACTGTGATTTCCCCACCGGGCTTGGCCGCCTCATTGCACCTAAGTCCAAAGGGATAGAAGATATTCTCATAACCACTGTTGTTTGTCTCTGCATGCACAATACTGTTGTTGGTATTTGAGCTGTTAGACGAGCTAGTGTCGACATAGCCGACCCTAGCAGTGGCATTGTTGGCACTAATTCGAAACCGTACATTACTACCAACACCGCCGTTTTGTTTGGCGATAAGGGTACGAACGTTCTTAGGAACAACATTTGTGTTATCAGTATACTGAACCCAACGAACCGTAACGGTCGCACCGTACAGGTCAGTACCACCGTAGTTTTTTTGTAACCACGCACTTTTAATTGTGTAAACATTTGCATCAAAAGTACCGTTACAAACCTCATCACCATCAACTGGCGTTAGTTTGTGTGTAACGCCCTTGGATTTCACGACAATGTATATGTACGGCCTAGAGGCTGCGTATGAACCGGGCGCGTCAATATTGCAAAAAGGCCCAGAAACATTAAAATGAAAATCTTTATCGGCGGTATTGTTTTTAAAATACATACCGACATCAATCTTTTGCACCGAGCCATGCCCCGTTAACAACAACGTATGCCACGGATGGCTAGCCGTAAGACTTGACTGGTCAACTGATGGCGAAACATTGTCTACTAGATTTATTGAGTCTAGTGTTAGAGCCTGATTCGGAATACTACTGAGGGCTGCGTAACTCGTCGGCGATCCCCAGATGGTATATGCCGCCAACAAACCAATGACTGCAAATAGTAGCCGAATAATGGCTTGTTTTTGTAGCATCATACTCATTGCGACACCTCTTTGCGTAACTCAGCTAATGAATCTAGGAAACTCGTCTCCATATCCTTGTCTGTCGTAGTGTTTTTTATGGCAGTTGTAGCCCTGTCGACAGTCTGTACGGCCGCTGTTGCGTCACCTTGCATGGAGTACGTTTTTGCCACCGCCACATACGCATTGTAGGTCAGATCCGCATCATTTGTAGCAGTTACGAAGGTTGTGTAGTCCGCAATGACCGCTTTGTAGTCTTTAGCCTGATAATCCGTAGCGATCAAATTATCGTAGTACTGACGCTGCTCAGCCACCGAGCTCCCAGTGCTAGGTGTTTTTTTGCGTAAATCTTTTTGTAGTGCTTGGGCGTATTCCTGATTACTAAGCCTGTAGGTACCATCATCCACAACTGATGCATTATCGCTTCGAATCAAAAAATAGTAAAAGGCATATCCCACCGCAACACAGGCCAATGCCAGGAGAATCAACAAAACCACTTTTCTGGTGCCCTCCGACAGCCCGCGGAAAAATTGCTTGGAATCGCCGCCGACGGTAATCTGTGGCTTTTTGTGCTCACTCATCTTGGCATCAGTATACCAAAAACCACAAGCACAATCACAACTTAATCTGTCCCGAATCTGATAATAATTTTTACTCTGTTAAACCCTAAATCTGAGGTATGCCAGCAGCAATGCGTTGACGCTCCAACTCATCACTTACGTACCGGTCGTCCAATCCTGCTAAGGGTACTTCATCGGGTGAAATATTTGGAAACTCGCGAAAATCGTTCGGAATCGTGGGTGGTGGATCCTCAGGGTGATTCAGGGTCGAGTACGGCGTACCCTTATTCCAGTTAATGCCAGGCAACGTGCCTTGTCTGCCTGGTGCAGTATCAATCTGATCTACTACCGTAAAGCTAGGACTATTAACTTCACCAAACTGGGGGCCAATTTGCTTGACAGGACTGCCGTCTGACGGGATAACCCTATACACACGGCCCCTGCCTCCATTGGGCCCTTCACGGCTCAATGCATAAAACCATGCTCCATCTTCATACACCGATGCCGATGCATGCCGCACGCCATCCTCATCCACAATTGCCTGTTCTCCTGGTCTAACTTCATCTCCAGGCTCAAGCGGAAAATGGGTTCCATGAAAATACATGTTAACTGCATCACCACCCAGCTCAAGGGCTGCCTGGAGGCGCTGCCCTCTCCGTAAGGCAAGAGACTCACCGACAGTCATGTCGGGATTGGCTTCAGATTTAGTTTCTAAGTAGTTTACGGACATTGTTTGTTTTATGTTGTGATTTAATTAATTTATCATAGTTATGCTTTAATGTCAATAATATTGTGTTTGAATTTTCAAAATGACCTCTGTTATACTATTATGCAATGAGTTTATCGATTGGTATCGTTGGTCTGCCTAATGTCGGCAAATCTACCCTGTTCAATGCACTGACTGGCAGTTCCATTCTAGCCGCCAACTACCCGTTTGCCACGATTGAACCTAATACTGGCATTGTGCCCGTCCCAGACCCCCGTCTGGATAAATTGTCCGCGATGTACGACAACGCACCAATCAAACCCGCCACGGTCACATTTGTTGATATTGCTGGCCTCGTGGCTGGCGCCAGCCAGGGCGAAGGCCTGGGTAATCAGTTCCTGGCCAACATTCGTACCACCAATGCCATCGTTCAAGTTGTTCGTGCATTCGACGACCCAAATGTGCAGCATGTCGACGATCAGCACGACCCCAAAAAAGACATCGACGTTATCAATACCGAGTTGATATTGGCTGATCTGCAAACCGTCGAAAAGCGAAGCGCCAAGTTCGAAAAAGAAGCCCGTGCTAACCCAAAACTAAAGCCTGTCGCCGATACTTACGCCAGGGTCAAAGCATTACTAGACAGTGGCAAAGGTGTCTGGGACGACCCGTCAATCGACCGCGAGCACATTGCCGACCTGCAACTGCTCACTGCCAAACCAATAATTTATGTATTCAATGTCAGCGAAGACGACCTCAGTAACGACGCCAAAAAAGCTGTATTATCCGCCCTGGTTACTCCATCACAATCGGTCTTTGTTTGCGCTAAATTAGAGTCAGAATTGCACAGCTTAGATCCAGACGACGCAGCCGAAATGCTACTGAGCTATGGCCAGAAAGAATCAGGTCTTATCCAACTTATTCATGCTGCCTACGACACGCTGGGATTACAAAGTTACCTCACAGCTGGCGACAAAGAAGTCCGTGCTTGGACTGTTGCCAAAGGCGCGACTGCTCCGCAAGCAGCTGGTGTCATTCATGGTGATTTCGAAAAGGGCTTTATCGCCGCCCAAGTCATCGACTATAACGACCTAGTGGCCGCCGGTTCCGAACAAGCAGCCAAACAAGCTGGCAAAGTCCGTACCGAGGGCAAAGACTATGTCATGCAGCCAAACGACATTGTCGAATTCAGATTTAACGTCTCAAAATAGTACTACCCACGAAGCCAGTCACGGAGCGCTTTGGGTTTGTTTGTCATGATGTAGTCGACCTTCGCAGTAATATTCTGCTTCCAGCCGGCAATCTTATCTAAAGATACCGGCGACCCAGCCGTCATACCCAAATCATGCACTTGTTTGACGAAGTTCTTTCGTTCTGACAATGTCAACCCACCTGGTAGCGTAGTGTACCCGTAACCCTTATCATGAATGTCTTGTGGCGAAAGCGGACATTCTGATGTTTGTTTAAAGCCAACGACAATACCCAACAGATCGGGGTTATCAATAATTTCCTCCATATTGGCGGTTGAACAGGCATGATTTGTGGTTGGCGCATTCCAGAATGTAATCTTTTTCAACATCTTAGTGGCACGCAATTTGGTAACCGTGGCTATTAGTTCAGCATCGCTGGGCTTCCATTTTATTTCAATATTACAAGGTATCTTGTTATTTGCCGCATAATTTACCCATTGCTTGAGCGTCGGCAGCGGCTCACCACCTGTGGTACGGAAATAGGTAAACTGCGCATACGTCACCATGCTCATTTTCGTCTGCGGATTGAGGTCAGCTTCACTCGCGCCGGTAGCGTCACGTGCAGCCGCAATACTCTCGTCTGTCACAACTCGGCCAATGGTGGTGTCGTGGAAAATGACAGATCGACCTTGCGCTTCAGCACCGTCGTCACTGGCAAGTCGCCAGGTGTCTGTCTCGCAACCAACTCCAATTTTTCCGTCAAATTTCAGAGCTTTCATGGTGTTTTCGTTGGTAGTACTGCTGGACGTATACTTGGCACGATGCGATACAACGCTGGTTGTGCGGCAACGCTTGGCGAGCCAGGGTTTGCCTTGGTTGGTAAAGTACTTTTCGCACGGCGACTTCGTAGCGGCGTTCGCCTGCTGCAACGGAGCAACCAGCACACTCACTACTAACAGTGTGAATACTGCTACGATTAGTATTGGTTTTCTAAACATGTTTCGCATACCGACCCTAGTGGTTATTTCTGGGCTTCACACCACGCGGTGTACTTTTGCGGGAAGTCTGTTTGGATCGACTTGTAGTAGCCACCACCGCCTTTTGATGCGTAGGCTTTGTAGTTTGATTCACCGTTGGAGATGCGACCTGCGAGCTTGATGCCGGCCGCCTTCATGGCGTCCATGTCTGCCTTGGTCACTTTGTTGTACTGGATGGCAAGGATGTTCAGGTGAGCTTTAATCATATAGTCTAGCTTTCCCGAATCAGCGAATTTGCCACTGATGTGAGTCTTCCAGTTGGTTACAATGGCGCTATTCTTATCCTTGATTTTCTTCAGGAGTCCGAGGTTTGATGAAAAAGCCTCTACGCGTTTTTCCATGGATGCGTCTGTAATTGCAGTGATGAAGTTGTCAATCGCCGTATCCGTCCACTCTAGACCTGTGCCCTTCAGCTCTATGCGCACCTTACTAATAGTCGAGTAATTTTGCGCAGTAGCAATCGCCTCTGACATAGTAGGTACTTGCAGATTGTAGTGGTTCGTTTTGAGCGCCTTTATTTGTGCCAGAGTCATGTCGGTGACGTACTTGAGGTCAGCGGGCGGTGCATCTGGATTAGTAGTATCGATATACGTCGTGTTTGAAGCCGTTCGGTCGTGCATGATCACTAATGTGCCGTCTGCTTTTGACGTCCAGACATCGAGTTCTACGCTAATGTCGCGTTTAGCTGCGGCTTTGATAGCCGGTCTCGTATCCTCATAGCCACGTTCAATGTTCTCATCTTTACCACCCAACAGTGCTCGATGCGCAAATGGCTTCATCTGCTTGCACGATTGGTACAAGGTCATGGCGCTGGCGGGAACACTCATCACAAAAACAGCACTGATCAAGACTGCCAGAAAACTAGCGCTGATTGCTTTGGTCTTTTGATGTTTCGACTGAATCTTCACCATGTTTGGTGATTTCTTTGACAATAAACGGCTCATACTGACCTCCCGAAGAGCTTACGTTTGTATTATTATATCATAATGATACGATAATTGTAAATAGTTTCCATCGAACAGTTAATAAGCTGAGTGATCCGGGTCGGAGGTTTGTTGATGGCTTGCGCCCAAACCTCCGGACCCGGAAAACTCAGTTCTGCTTGCCTCCTCTCGTGGCTACTTTTTGAGCCGCCAGATGCCGACGTCGTGCGACTTGTAGACGCCGCCAGAACCGGGAACCGGCTCAGCGCACGACTCGGTCGCCAGGTGGGGTCGACCAGATGATCGACTCAACTCTCGCGACAGCCGCGGGCCGATGTGCTTGACGTGCTTGTACATCTTGATCAGCGTCCAATGCTGCGTCTTGCCGGCCACTTGCGTGACCATCTGGGCGCCCTTCTTCAGGCGTCCAGCCTGGTTGCTGAACAGGCACTTGGACGGCGGGTACTTGAAGTAGCACGCGTGGACGGCCACCTCAACGGTGCCGCGCTGTCCGATCCTGTCCTTCTTGGCCAGGTAGCCCGCCCGGATGTTGTGCCCCATGTTGAGGGCTCCGGACTTCAGACGCCTGACCTTGATGAGCGCGGCCCCCTTGAACTTCAGGGCGCGGACGGAAAAGTGCCCGTACGGGCTCAGCCTTTTCCCGCCGCGACCGTACGTCCCGACGTGGTGGCGTGGCGCTCACCGGACGGCGGCAGCGTGCACTTGCGCTGCACCGTGGCGCGGTCCAGGACCTCGCCGTCGGACTTGAGGACGACGTGGGTGCCGGCCTTGAACGGGCCGAACTTCTTCGTCTTCTCGCCACCCGGGCCCAGCCGGAACCACCTGTTCAGCTTGACGTTGCCGCCCCGCTTGGCGATCAGGTGGAACGCCGCCTGGCCGGTCGCCGTCGACTTGTTCCGGATGTGCATCCGGAAGTGGCCCGCCAGGTTGGTGCAGTTGGCCGTCAGGTTGCCCACGGGCTTGGCGCAGTCCGGCGTCGGCGGGGCGCAGCCCTTGGGTGCGGACGGCTTGGCGCCGAACGTGTGCGACTGCGGGAAGTCGCCGGCGTTGGTGATGGTCCAGTCGTCGGCCTGGACGACGTCGAAGTTGTAGGTCTCGCCCCACTTGGCGGTGTAGACCTGCTGCTTGACGACGACGTCGTTCACCGTGTAGCTGACGTGGCTCACCACCGGCACCGAGTAGAACGGCTTCTGGTAGACCACCGTCTGGCCGTCCGGCGCGCAGCTCACGCTGCCCTCGGAGACTGTCACCGGCGGTGCGTAGACCTCCTTGGGCACGGTGCACTGTCCACCGGCCAAGGCGGCGCTGGCTGTCAGCGCCATGATCGCGACCACTCCGGTCACGACGGTCGAGCCTCGCCGCAGCGAGATCTTCGGTAGGATCCTCATACCGGATCCCCTCCTTGTCTTGTCCTTCTTGCAGCCCGAGAAATCTTCCCGAGACAAAGACGCTCGCCTCTGGCGAACTGGACCCCCGAATGGGTCGTAATTGAATCACAAAAGATTATGCGCCAATTACGACCCACTGGTGTAGAAAATAGCAGAACTGAGTTTTTAAAAATAACAGGGGTCAACGAACGAATCGGACCACCTATTTGAGCCCAAAGGACTCACCTCCGCATATCTCTATGCAGACCGAAATAATATAGCATAATTGTAGATTTTTGTAAATGGTTATTCTTACAATGGTTCACTCAATTAACAGAGGTCACGAGTTAACGATGGCAGTATCGTTATATCGTCGTTTCTGACTAACCAAGGGCAGTCGAGTATAGGCGCTAATGACTGGCAGAACCCGTCGGGCAGCCCCGATACTGATCTGTTGTGGTGAGATAGGCGCGTGCGTATGAGCTGTCGAGGTCTGATTTTGTACAACTGGAGTGACTGGTGGTACTGCCGCACCACTCTGCCGCGCGTCAAATGCCTCGGAAGCTACTTGCTCAAACGGGTTTTGTGGCACATCAACGGGAGATTGGACCGGTGGTAATGGAATGCCACCTTGCTGCACCATCATTGCCGGTGGTACTGCAGTGGACACAGGCATACTTTGGCCTGTTCGTAGTGCATTAGCCTGATCCAAAAACTGTTGTTTGTGAGCCGCTAACAGATACAAACGAAGTTGCTCGTTCATCTCCTCTAGGTGCTGTTTCTGTTCAGACTGATGCCCTTCTAGATCTTTCTTGATCTGAGTCATCCTGGCCTGGACGTAGTTAAGTAACCGACGCAGCCGCGTTTGGTTCAAACTCGTGAAAAGCAGCACTTTGTTACCAGTGCTAATACGAATTTGCGCTCCCATCAGACGGTGGTGCAAATCCAACTCATTAATCAGGTCAAAGCGCACATCATGGATAGTCAGATAGCCTAGGGGCTTCTTGTCGACCAGCAACACCCGGTCCTTAGTGGAGACCAATAGTGCAAAACCGGCTTCATAATAGCCGTTGACACACTCCTCTATTTCCTCGTCGGGCATCAGAATATTACAGAGCTCATCTACCTCTGACCGGCCCCAACCCGTGTAGCGAAAGTTGATGTTACGCAACTGCTCTTCTAGGCGTTTTCGGCTGATCATGATGACCTCCTTAGTGCTTTAATTTTACGAGATAATCGCCTGCTGGGTCGGTAAAATTGATTACACATATTGTGCGATCTTTATCACACGACGCCGAAATCTAGCCTTCACTCAACCGATGTGTCATACTGAATGTATGCTCGCGACGCTGCAACAAACAGCCGAACTGGTGGAACTATTTCGAGGCGGCCGCAAACTAGAATTCAACAAAGGCGACTATGTCATCCATCCCGGCGAATTACCGCCGGGTGTTTTTTATATAGAACGTGGCTTGGTCAAAGCCTACGATATTACACGCTACGGCGATGAAAACCTGCTGATAATCCGTAAGGAACACGAGCTATTCCCTCTTATCTGGGCAATCACGGGGCAAGAACGACAGGTTATTTACCAGGCGCTGGCTCCAACCACTGTTTGGCGCATTAGTCGCAAAGAATTCTTGGATTTTATGCAGGCCAATACTGAAGCCATGGCCCCACTCCTGGACATGACACTAGAGATGTACCGGCTACACAGCGAGCGAATAATTAACCTAGAGTATCGCACCGTGCGGGAACGCCTCATATCATTTTTACTAACCATGAGTAACCGTTTTGGCGTCAAAACTCCCGATGGCCTGATGATTGAGGTACCACTAAAACACCAAGACATTGCCAGTTCTATCAACGCAACTCGCGAAACCACCAGCCGTGAATTGTCAGCACTGGACCGCAAAGGACTTCTCAGCAGCAAACAGTCACAAATCGTCCTAAAGGACATCGAAGCACTGGAATCCCATCTCACCCGCTAACTTAATGTTACTTTCTGTATCGACAGAAAGTAACCAAAGAACTTTGGCCCATATCCGTTTCCGCCGGGTGCTTCCCGCTGGATTATGAGCTTAGTCAAAGATCGCCCTCACAAAACTTGCTTCTAGCAACTTTCGTTCGGTTAGACATACTCTGACTAGCCAAGCCCGCTCATAATTCAGCTTCAGCAATCGGGAAAGCCGAGGGCCGATCAAAATCAAACGAGACGATGACTAGCGCAGACCTGGGGGTTAATGGCGTATGGAGCCAGCCTGGCTCAGCTGTTGTGGCACATTACAACTTCCGATAGGCGGCGCGAGCTTGTTTGAGCTAAGCCTGGCTATTGCCAGTGGCAATGGAAGGATTGGTGAGTTCTCGCGTCGGTTGTAATTGTTAACAACTGCTGACCGAGTCTGGTGGAGTGGCCTTGAACTTTTGGTTACTTCTCTTTTAAGAGAAAAGTAACTGCTAGTGCCAGTTCAGTACAATTTTCTCGATAGTTTGAATGATTTTAGGCTCGTCGGGCACATCGTTGTTTTCGTAATAGTGATCGGTGTCTAGGTAGTTATCAACCACGGACAGGCAGTAGATGTCGTCGGATAGCACGTGCATGTAATCCACGGCTGGTACGCTCGCCAGCGGCGTGGCTACGACAATCCCCTCTGTTGCAACTGGTTTCAGATACTGCACTGCTAGATCCAGACTGTGGCCGTTTTTGAGCCCGTCACTGACCAAAATAATATGTCGGCCACGCAGCAAATCTTTACGAATTGTACCGCCACTGCCAACCAGGCGGTGCATTTCCTGCAACTTCGTCATCTTTTGCTGTTCAATATACTGGTAGTATTCCGCCTGTAATTCGCCCAGCACATACGAGGAATAGGCGTTATTGTAGGTAAATGAACCGTCTTGGGCGACACTGCCAACCGCTTCGGGCTCCTGCGGTATATTAATATCCTCACTCAGAAGTAAGTTGATAGAACAGTGCAATTTCGCCGCGATTTGGGCCCCCACAACAACACTGCCGTAGCTCAGTGCCACAATCGCCACGTTTTCGTAGCGATATTTCGGCATTAGCTGGCTGGCCAACATGCGGCCGGCCTGGGTCCGATCCGAGAAGTACATATACGCTCAGTGTAGCAGTTTCGCTTGTGCTTAAGCTAGAGGTTTCAAGAGGTAGAAGCGCTCGCGATTACCTTTGCCGCCCGCGATGTCTGAATCCGCCTTGGCTATCACCACAAAATGCTGACGTGCCCAATCTTCAAAGTTCTGTAGAATTTCACGGCGCAGCTTGTCATTTTTGATCACCCCTTTGTGTTTCAGGTTATCGTGGCGAGCCTCAAATTGTGGCTTGACCATAACGGCCAGCTGAGTCTGAGGGTTGCACAGTTTCACGACGCTTGGCAAAATCTCGCGCAGGCTAATAAACGATACATCGGCCACGACAATGTCGATAACTTGGTTGGTTGTAAAGTCGCGAATATCGGTCTTTTCATGGAGTTCAATGCGCCTGTCCTGACGCAAAGATGGATGTAGCTGGTCGGTACCGACATCCACGGCGATGACTTTTTTGGTGCCGTGCTGCAGCGCATAATCTGTAAAACCGCCAGTACTACTGCCGACGTCCAGGACAGTTTTGTGGCGGAAATCCAGGCCCAGTTTGTCGGCCACGCTGGCTAATTTTAGCCCTGCCCGGCCGACATATTGGTCGGAATTTGTTGACAAAATCTGATCTGTTTCTGACACAATTGTCCCATTTTTATTGACAATTCTGCCATTCACTTTGACCTGGCCAAGTTTAATCATACTTTCGGCCTGCGACCGCGTAGGTGCCAGGCCCCTTTCGACCAGTGCTTTGTCTAAACGTTGTTTCATAATTACCTTCAATCTTACATGAAGCTGCCCGGCGAGTAGAGATTGGTCGGAGACCAAAATTACCCGCCGGGCGTGCGTGCTTCAGGGCCAGTGTTGGGTGTCAGTTTCTGACGACCCAGGCCTCGACGCCGCGGGCGCCGTAGGGATTCATCCAGGCTGCCTTCATGGTGGCTGTCAGGGGACCGTCGAGACCGATGCCGACGCAGCCGATCTTGCCGGGCTTGATGTGGCCGTCGGTCTTGTCGACCTGGGCCTCGCCCATGAACATGAACAGCATCGCCTTGCGCTTCATGGTGTTTCGGGCGCAGAGCTTGACGTTGGGATCGTTCTTGGTCGGGACCTTGCGCACCGTGACGACACGCTTGGCGGGCGTCTTGGCGATCAGCCACGTGCCTGCTGGCTGGTGGAAGTCACCACGCATGCGGACCCGCAGACTCACCCGGAGGCGCTTGTCCGCGACGGATCGACAGACGGTGCGCTTCTTGCCGGCCGGGACGCGGTGGAAGCGACCCAAGGAGCTGCCGACATCCAGCGCGACGCCTCTGCGCCGGCTCGTGATGTTCTTGACGTTCTTGCAGAACTCTCCTTGGTCGTTGAAGTAGCCCTTGAGCGCGACGATGCCGGTTGTCAGTCCACTCCAGATGCAGTAGCCAGACGTCTTGACGCAGAACGGGTCGTTGTCGGAAGCGGTGGCGGCCGAGGCAGAGCTGGCGGACGGGGCGACGGACGTCGCGGGGGTTGCCACACCCAACGCGCTGGACACAAGTGCCAGCGTGACGAGTGTGGATGCAAAAAGCCTGTTCACTTTCCCTCCCGGGAATCTCGAGTCACACGTGGTGACGTTCGTAGGGTCTTTGATACTCACTGGCCGTGAGCACAACCTGTCTATTTTGTCATAAATTGACCAAAAAGTCTATACCCCATGGTTAAGGCTGAAACTTTCTAAAACCCTTCTTTTCGATCTATTGGAGGCCGTGGAATGCCACTCTCAGGCTTTCCAAACGCGCTACTGTCGCAGGATCAACTGGCTCGTCTGGCATCCCCGGATCCGTGAGTGCACCAGACGGTGTCGCCGTCGTATCAAAAGTTGGTGGGGTAAAATCTATTTCTTGGCCGGCCGTTTCACTCATCTAATCTTTAACTCTTTCTCTGTATGCGCTAGTGCTTGTATCTACAGAGATTATATCACCTTGCTTGATAAATGCAGGCACTTTGATGGTGATACCGGTTTCGAGTTCGGCGTCTTTGGTGATGTTGCTAGTCGTGTCGCCTTTGACGGCGTTTTCCGTATAGACAACTTTCAGTGGCACATTCTTGGGTAGCTCCACATTAATCGGTCGACCGTCAAAGAACTGTAGCTCAACACTATCACCTTCTTTGAAATAGCCAGCACCGTCACCAACGAGTTCCGCATTGACTTCAAACTGGTCAAACGTGTCACCATTCATGAAAAAGAACGTCGTACCGTCGTTATACAAATACTGCACTTTTTGATTGGTTACATCGGCGCTATCGAGCGTTTCGTTCCCCTTAAAGGTTTTTTCCAGCACTTTGCCATCCAGTAGACTCTTGATGCGCACGTTTACGATACTACCACCACGGCCCATCACTTTTTGGTTGTACTCAACCACACGAAAGGGCTCGCCTTCCCACTGAAAGACGGTACCCTTTTTTAGATCAGTTATGCCGAATGCCACGTGTGACTCCTAGTTGTTCGCCACAAACGGCATCAGGGCTAGGTGACGCGCACGCTTGATTGCAGCTGCCAATTGGCGTTGCTGTGACTCGGTCAGACCGGTCTTTTTGCGTGTTTCAATCTGTCCATAGACATTGACGTATCGTTGCAATGTCTTGAAATCTTTGTGGTCAAAATAGGCCACGTCAGTCCTGTGTTTAAAAATCTTTGCCATTATTATTCCTTTCTATACCCACTCTTCGGGATCAGTTGGTAGTAATCGATCGACAATGTTGTTCGCCGCACCAGGTATACCTTTTTGTACGACCCCTGCCACAGACATGACGCCACAGTAGGCATACACTGCCGCAAACTCTGCGTACAAGGTCGCTGTCTCCACCACTTCTTCGAATCTAGGCATATGTTCGCTCCATTACATTAGTTTAAGGTTAACAAATTGATGAGTGTAGTCCGAATGAAAGCCGGTATTGTAACAAACTTTGGAGGGTTCTGTAGGGTGATGGCCTGTGGTTGAAGCCGGGAAGCCCGCAAGCGAGCCGTACGGATTAGTACGGTGAGTGCGGACTGGACCGACTGAGGCCGCAGGGCGCTCCCTACAGAGACCGTCGCTTAAAATGGGATGTCGTCTAGGTTGATTGGCTCGTCGCCAATGTCTTCGATGACAACATCGTCCTTTTTCTTGCTCTTTGCGGTGCTTGTGGAACTATTCGAACTGCTTGATGAAGGTCCGCCACCATCGCCGCTTGCGCCACCAGCACCACCTAGGAAGGTCACGTCTTGGGCGTTGACTTCCACTTTGCTGCGCTTTTGGCCATCCTGCTCCCAACTACGGGACTGTAGACGTCCGTTGACCAGACAAGGCCGACCCTTGCTTAGATACTGCGCTACACGCTCACCGAGCGGCCCCCACGCTACGACATCAATGTAGTCGGTGGCTTCTTGCCAATTGCCGTCAGAACCCTTGTAGCTGCGGTTGAGCGCCAAACTAAAGGTACAGACCTGCTGGCCAGACGGAATTGTGCGCAATTCCGGGTCACGTGTTAGGTTCCCCATTAAGATTACTTGGTTAAATGATCGTGCCATTTTCCCTCCTTGTAGGATCTATGTCCTGTTACTTCGTATTACCACCCTACGCCCGCGCTAGGCGAGCGTCAAGCTTACTCTTCTTCTTTTTCGTCTTGGTCTTCGTCGTTATCACCGCGCTCGGCTGCCTTCTTGGCTTTTTCCGCCTTGGCCGCCTCGGCCTTGGCAATCGCCTTCAGGTCCGGCTTGGTGATCAGGAAGCGAATGACTTCATCGGTGATGTTGAGCGTTGACTCAATTTTCTTAACCGATTCGCCCGGCATATCGACTGTGTAGAACACGTAGATAGCAGTTTCCTGCTTCTTGATCGGATATGCTAGTTTGCGCTTGCCCCAGTTGTCGGTGTTTGTGATCTTACCACCGTTGTCGGTGATGATCTTTTCCACTCGGCTACTGGCCTTTTCCAGGTCAATTTCTAGACCGGGATCGTACAAAACAGCTACTTCGTACTGTGACATACAGAGTACTCCTTTGGGTTAAACCCGCACGCCAATTGCTGCGAGTTGAGCTAATAATGGTTGAATTATAGCCTATTCACCCCTGTTCGTCAACCTCGGCGATGCACATCGTGAAACATAGTTACCGAACCGTTTGGCGACAAACGTCGCAACCTCTTTGACGCTTCGTAAGTGTTTCGCGCCACACGGATATTGCTTTCCATCATACGAACAGTCATTTGCTGCTTGTCTGTGGCATCACCTTCGTACACAGCCCTGGTGGCGGTAATCCTATCCGGAACAGAACCATCATCAACATCAAAGTGGGCAGTCATTTTCGTACCGAGTAACAGTGCGCGGTATCTTAATTCGTGAACCCCCCTAATCCGTCCCTTAATCTCTTCAGGTGTTGCATGGACTACACCATGGCCAGATTGGTAGATCGTCAGCAGATCGTGCGTAGCATCACGGTTGTACCAACCGTCATCCGCCCTCAGCGGAGCTGGTATGGTGACCCGATGCGATCGCAGAGGATAATTGTCTAGTAATTGCGCCAGAAGTTCGCTGTCAAAGCCCGCGTAATCAAGACGACCGTCTATATCATCGGCATTTGCTGCAGCCTGGAATAGGCTCATACTCTCTTCTGCAAGGGCTAGAGTGTTGTCGAAGGCTTTTCTGAGCTGTCCTTCGCCAAGATTTTGGCGAATAATTCCCTCCAAAATTGGCACTGCCGCTATTGCTCGCCTGGTTCGAAGTGGCTCTGATTTATTTACATCAACTTCTTGACCAGTATCAAGGAGTCTTTGTTGTACTGCATGGGATCGTTCCCACGCACTGACCCCCCAATAAAGCATTCTTAGTCTACTATTCGTTTCGTCTTGGGACATCAGGGCCGATTCCACCGCAGCCCAACCTGCCGCCAGAACTACCTTGGGCTGCTCGCTTGTGTACAGATCCTCTGCTAAATCACCGAGCTCTGCTGCCGCACGACCAACTGCAAGCCCTTTCGGTAACTGTAGATAGAAATCAAAAAAGCTCCCTGGTGTGGGAGCTTGTGTTGACTGCGATCCTTGCAGGAGCGGAAGTGGTAGTTCTAGCCGTTCTTGGGTTTGTACTGCCACTGCCGCGCCCTCCATTTGCAGGTTTTTGTATTAAGCTAATGGTAAAAAATTGTGTTCAACAAATCAATACTTTTTATGGTTTTTCTTACAACTTTACAGGGGTGGTGTGATAAATATTGCGACATTCTTCATGGAGTAAGACTAATTTACTTAGCATTAATATTTTGACAAGTTAATATACTTGTTATTTAATGCTGGGTAACAATTGTCCATCCGGGACTTTTGCACATCACCATGGAGGTGGTTCCATTGACCGCACAGGTCACCACGGCACTCATGCCGGACACGGAGCAGCAGCACGCCACGACGCCGCAGCCGATCGCCGCAGGAGACCCGCCGCCGACCACCGTCACGCGACGGCAGGTCATCGACGCGATGTGTGGCGATCCCGACATCGCCGCTCGCCTGGGCGCCGTGCTGACGCAGACGCTCGCCGAGAGCACCATCACGATGCTCGAGATGGTCGTCGACTGGCTCAGGGTCAACAACTACGACCCCTACCTCATGTCGGAGGAGCAGCTCGAGATGCCGGAGTACCTCGTCGTCGACGGCATGATGCCGCACCGCACGGACCACGCCACCGGCACGACCATCGAGATCGAGCCCGGCAGCACCGCCGACCTGGTCGGCCGTCTGGTCCTCGATCCCGCCCGCGACGAGATCTCGCTCTGGCACGACCAGCTGCTCGACGACGCGAACTCGCAGTACTACTGCGCGTGGGGCATCCACGTCGGCGTGATCCGGACCTCGTGATCGCCGGCCGGCGCCGCGACCTGGGCTGCAGCTCGAGCGCAGCCTGAGTCTTCAGCGCGAACATCCACCTGCGGCCTCGCCTCGCCGCTCCCCCAGTGGTAGGGACCCTGACCCGTCAGGGTCCCTACCACGCCCCGCGACAATGTCGAGCCACCTCCATACCAACCCAACCCGAACCCAAAACACAGCCAGCTAGCTGTGTTTTTTAGTATCAAAATTATTCTTCGTCAGGGAAACTCTCGTCCAGCGCAGCATCGGCTTCGCCACCACCGCCAAAGACTTGATCCATACTCGTTACCAATACCTCGCGAGGACGGGAACCGTCGGCATGGCCAATAATGCCCTGCTCTTCCATGGTTTCCATGATGCGTGCCGCTCGACCATAGCCAATCCGCAAACGTCGCTGCAAGAGCGAGGTAGAGGCCTTGCCGCTTTCGATAACCACGCCAACAGCGTCGCGGTACATGTCGTCATCAGCGTCCATGGCGCCAGTGTCGGCTACGACGCCGCCCTTGCCGTTCAACTGAACGGGCTGACTGACGACCTCGTCGTTGTACTGCGGCGCACGCTGTTCTTTCAGGAATTCGACTACCTTGTGGGTTTCTTCGTCACTAATAAAGGCGCCTTGGACGCGTTTTGGCTTGGGCATGTCAGCTGTCAGGAGTAACATGTCACCCTGACCCAGCAATTTCTCTGCGCCTATCTGGTCAATGATGGTTCGTGAATCAACCTGCGAAGCCGTCGTAAAAGCGATTCGCGCCGGTACGTTAGCCTTAATCAGACCGGTAATAACGTCCACAGATGGCCGCTGAGTGGCCAGAATCAGGTGAATACCGACTGCACGAGCTTTCTGCGCAATACGGACAATCAGCGCCTCTACATCGCGCGCAGCCATCATCATGAGGTCTGCTAACTCATCAATCACGAGTACAATGTACGGCATGCCTTCCTCTTTTTTGAGGTTGTTGTACTCCGTAATGTTACGCTTGCCCGCCTCGGCTAGCTCGGTGTAACGTCGCTCCATTTCGGCAACTGCCCATTTCAGCGCACTGATACACTTCTCTGGCTCGACGATAACCGGTGTTAACAGGTGTGGAATGTCATTGTAGGGTGCCATTTCAACTCGCTTAGGGTCGACCAAAATCAGTTTGAGATCAGCTGGACTGTTGCGATACAGCAAGCTCGTGAGGATAGTATTGATCATCACCGACTTACCGGAACCAGTCTGACCGGCAACCAGCAGGTGTGGCATTTTCTGCAAATCGGCCACAATTGGCGAGCCAGAAATATCCTTACCAATTGCAAAGGCTAGGCCGCTCGTCATGTCTGTCCACTCGCGCGACAAAATCAGCGAGCTGATTCGCACCGTGGCGGACTTCACGTTCGGGACTTCGATACCAACCGCGCGCTTGCCGGGAATGGGCGCTTCCATACGAATACTGTGGGCCGCCAAATCAAGTGCCAGGTTGTTTTCCAGTGCGGTAATTTTGGTCAGTTTTACTCCCGTTGGTGGCTTGAGTGTATACTGCGTCACTCGTGGACCAATATTGGCGCCTTCCATTTCAACATCGATATTAAAATTAGAAAACGTATCGTGAATCAATTGCGCGTTGCCATTGACGTCACCCGCATCTGCCTTGTCTTGTTTTTGACTGAGGAGGTTAACATCCGGCAGCTTCCACTCGGGATCGCTCGCTGTTGTGAGTGCCTCGTGTTTTTCGGTATCACTCAGCTTTTGGGCGCTGTTTTTCAGGGTACTGAGAGGCGTGGCTGCTTTGGCACCGTGGTGCTCTACAGGCACGCCCTCATTCAATTTGAAGCCCTCGGCCTTTGATTTTAACTCGGCCAAGTCAGTAACTTCGGCATCTTCTTTGTCTTTACGGCTAAACATGCCTGTCAAACGCAGAAATTCCTTTGGCGAAATGCCAAATGCGAAGAAAAATGACAATACCGCCGCCAGGAAAAACAAAATGCTGGCCGGAAACTTGTCTAGAGCAGTCAGCACCATGCCACCCGCTACCTCGCCAATGCTGCCCCCATGACCACCAGTCCAGTTACCAGACGGATCTTGACTGGCAAACGTTACATACAACCAACTAGCCGAGAATAGCAGCACAAAGACCATGCTCATGAGCTTGTTGAGTGGAATTCTACGATCTTCGCTGGTGAATTTATACACGCCCCAATAGGCCAAAGCTACAGGGGTCAGATAGGCTGCCCAACCTAACGCAGCATAGGTTCCTTTGAACAAGTTTATTGGTAACGTGCCACCCGTACCGAAACCACCCAGCAACATAAACAAAGCGAGCAATATCAAAAATATGCCGCCCGTCAGTGGCCAAAATACCGACTGCTCGTCCGCTACTGGCTCGGCAACTTTCTTGGCTTTTGATTTAGTTTTGGATTTTTTCTTTGCCATGATTGTTTGTTTATTATACCCTCTGTTACGCTTATGGTCTAGGTGGTGGCGCATTGCCACTGCACTAGTGATTCGGGCATGATAGGATGATGCTTCATAACAGGAAATATTATAGCAAAAATTACATCATTTGTCAACGCTAGCTACTTTTCCTGATAGGTATTGCTGCGCCCATTCAATATCCGTCGCTGTTGCGCCTGGGGTTTGACCATGCGCAATGCCATCCCAATATGCGTCTATCATGAGTTGTGCGGCAATTTTAGTTACATCACCACCATGCTCTTGAAGTATCCACCTATCACCACGATCTTTAGTGGGGTTAAAGTTTACGAGGTACCGATCAAGATTGTGAGGTAGACTTCGCGTTGTTTCAGACGACATTCTAGGTACTCGCTTTACAAATCTTTAGTCAACTCGAGGATCTTGCGTCAGCAAACGCGCACGCATCTGTTCGAAGCGCTTCTGCTGCTCGTTAGCAATCTCTTCGCTGGTCTTGGCACGTTCGTTGCCGTTACCACCCTGCTGAGGCTTGCCATCGCCACCCTTACCGCCACCAATGACGTTGACAACAGGGATAACGATCGGGCTACGCTGCGTGTGTTCAAACAAGAAGTGGGTCATGTGGTCTTTCAACTCGGCCTTGAAACGATCAAGGTCGACGCGCTTGAAGCGTTGGGCAACGGCTCGTTTTAGCTCGTTGCGTAGGCCGTTCATGACCTCTTCGTTCTCGCGCATGTAGATAAAGCCGCGACTAATGATATCTGGGCTGGTCATCAGGTTGCCCGATTTCTTGTCGATAGTCAGCACAACCGCGACCAAGCCTTCCTCGGCTAACAACACGCGGTCTTTGACGACCACATTGCTGACGATAGCCCCTGTTTGGTCAACCAGGATGGTGCCGCTTGGCACTTCGCCAGCTAGTTCCATTTTGTCTTTGGTGAGGGCAATGACTTCACCATTGAGCGCGTTAACACAATTGGCTCGCGGTACTCCCTGCTCCACAGCCAGATCAATGTGTCGCTGCTTGACTCGATACGCGCCGTAAATTGGGATGAAAAACTTTGGCTTCGTGTATTGGATCATTTCCGCAAACTCATCCTGGCTGGCGTGTCCAGAAACGTGCAATGGCCCAACCTTGTCCAGTTCGTGATTGCGCGCTTCAAAGACGTGCACACCACGCTTCGTTAGATCGTCCACCATTTGACCGATTGACGCGTCGTTGCCACTTTCTGGAATTGGCGTACTAGAGAGAACGACCGTGTCTTGCTCCTGCATTTTGATGTGCTTGTGTTCGCCATTAGCCATTCGTTGCAAGGCCGAACTGGGCTCACCTTGGCTACCGGTACACACCACGACCACTTCGTCGGGTTTCATAGTGGCAGCACTGGCAATTGGGATGAATGTGCCCTTAGGAATCTTCATGAAACCGTGACGCACCGCCATCTCCAGCGTACTGACCATACTGCGACCGTCCATGGCAACTTTTTTACCATGGTGTACGGCTGCGTTGACGATCATTTGTACGCGGTTCATGTTGGTTGAGAATAGGCCGATAAAAATACGTCCAGGTGCCTGGTTCATAATATCGACAAAGCTCTGTTCGATGGTTGATTCTGATGGCGTTCGACCTAGTCGTTCGACTGTGGTTGACTCACTCAATAGCGCCAAAACACCTTCATCACCAAGTTGCTTCAGCCGATCAATATCGCTACGCTCGTGGTCGAGTGGGTTTTGGTCAAAACGGAAATCTCCGGTGTTAATGATGCGACCAGCTGGCGTATCGAGTACCACACAAGTGCTACCAGGGATTGAGTGCGTCACCCGCACGAGCTCCACGAAAAATTCGCCAATTTTGAGCCGTTCGTGCGTATTTTCGTTCATGATGACTGTTTTGAGCTCGAAACCATCCGGCATTGGTAGGCCAAAGTTCTCAAAAATTTCCTCGACCCGTCCGATCGTGAAATTACTGCCGTAAATAGGCGCCGGAAACTTCGGCACAATGTGCGGTAGGCCACCAATGTGGTCAAGGTGTCCGTGGGTAATGATGTAGGCTCGCAGCTTGTGCTTGATACTTTCCAGGTAAGTGGTGTCGGCAATGCCGTAGTTGATACCTGGTAAGTCAACACTCAGGTCATTACCTGCGTCAATAATGACCGCATCGTTCATGTATTCGACCAAGATTGTGTTCTTGGAGCCACCGCCGTCCATACCACCTAGACCGATAATCTTCAGGCGCGGCGAATCATCAATCACGTTGGCCCGCCTCTGCTTGACTGGCTGGGCTGGCGTAAACTGATTGGCGATACGCTGAGCGTCCATTTGCGAACGCTTCTGAGCTCGCACGGCGGCACCACGGCTGACACTCGAACCGTTCATTTGTAGCGGTTTGTCGGCCGGCTTGTTGCCCTGTTTGCCGCCCTGTGGTCGCTTGTTACCGGCCTGGCGTTTCTGTTGTCCGCGCCTGGCTGGCTTATTTTCATTAGTATTCTTTGGTTGCATTTGTAATGCTTTCCTCTCTGTTATTTCTTGCTAATAAGATTCAAAATTTCTGGGATGCGCGCGAAATCATCAATTAACGTTTGGCGCATTCCACCGTTATACAACGCGGCAGCCGGATGAAAGAGCGGTAGGATCACGATCTCCAATACGTCGTCTTGGTTCTCTTTCGTTTGTAGCTTTATGCGTTTCGGCTCACCGTGGATCTTGCTGAT
>JAGQNT010000052.1 GCA_020427965.1 Candidatus Saccharimonadota bacterium
CAACGTCAGCAGCTTTGATACCGACTGGCATCATGTAGCGGTTACGTATGACGGCTCGATTGCGAGGATGTATATCGATGGCGTATTAGATGCATCTGCTGGCAAGGCTATTAGCGTTGCAACAAGTAATAAGCAGCTGCTGATTGGTCTAGGATATGGCGGGCGTGAATACGGTAAACCCGAAGCAAGGCTTAATGGACAGCTTGATGAGCTACGACTAAGCACGATTGCACGCACCGAATTTACCACAACTCCATATGCCAATCAGCCGCAAACTATATCACTTGCTGCAAATGCGAGACCATCCGGTGTTCAGCAATGGGACACACTGTCTGATACGCAACTCGCTGGTGGTGGTACGGTAACGTATCGGTTATCGAATGACGGTGGCGTATCTTGGTTGTATTGGGATGGTGCTGACTGGTCTGTTTCAAGCGATCTAGCGCAGGCCAACACGACAGCAGTTGTGACGGCCAATTTTGCAGCTCTTCCTATCAATTTTAACGGTTTGCGTTGGCAAGCAATTATGAGTGGTAATGGCTTTGAGCAAGTGGCTCTTGATGGAGTGAGCGCTGAGGCCACATCAGACACAACGCAGCCTTCTGTAAACCCGACGACCATTTCTGCTTATACGTCGAATGGTGGCAGTCAGTTTAATGCCGGAGAATGGACAAATGGTGCATCACCATACTTTACCTGGGACAACGGGGTTGATGCTGGCTCTGGTGTCTATGGGTATTGTGTGTATCTGGGATCAGACAATAGCGCTGACCCGACCACTACTAAAGGAATCCTTGGCGTAAGTCCTGTTGATGGGGGCGGTCACTGTCCATTTGTGGTAGCCGCTAACGAGCTAGATCTTGCCGTGGCGGGCATGCTAGGCTCACCACTTGTGAGTGATACAAATTCTTACTACTTAATCCTTCGCACAATTGACCGAGCGGGAAACACGACAGCGAGTTCCACACAGTTTGATTTTCGGTTTGATAACACCGAGCCTAATAACCCAGGATTCATTACTGCGCCCTCCGGGTACATAAATACTAAAGATGTAGAAATGACCTGGGAAGTCTCTGGTGGCAGCGCAGCAACCGATGACCATTCGGGTGTTATAGGCTTACAGTATCGAATTGGACCAAGCGGGACTTGGTA
>JAGQNT010000053.1 GCA_020427965.1 Candidatus Saccharimonadota bacterium
CTGCATCTAGCAGGTATACCTGAACATGGTACAAGTCGAAGTTCGTGGCCGTGAGGTAACTGACCGATGCGAGAAGGTCTTTAACGTCGAGGATGCTAGCACTGGCGGCACTGACCTGTGCTACCGCTTCCATTTGAGCCGCACGGCGGATAATTTCTTCTTCTTGCGCCTTACGAGCAGTAATGTCGGAACGGATGGCTACATACTGAACAGGTTTGCCCTGTTCGTTGAGGAATGGCACGATAGTGGTTTCTACCCAGTAGAGTACGCCATCTTTTGCGCGGTTCTTGACTTCACCTTTCCACACCTTTCCATTCGCGATAGTGACCCACATATCGCGGATGAATTCTTTGGAGTGATAGCCGGAATTTACGATGCGGTGATCCTGACCAAGTAGTTCGTCACGGGAGTACTTCGAGATCTGGCAGAACTTATCATTGACGAAGTTAATCTTGCCGGTAACATCGGTGATCGCCACGATAGAGTGTTGGTCGAGGGCGTAACGGACATCGTTAACCTGTCGTAGGGCTGCTTGTACCAACTGATAGGCATTGGCGTTGTCTACGGCACCAGCAATCTGGGCAGCCAACGTCGTCTTGATGCGGATATCTTCATCCGTAAAGCGGTTAACGATATTAGCTTGCACGTCAAGAACGCCGATTAGGCGATCACCGATTACAATCGGTATTGCCATTTCTGATTTGGTGTTCGGCAGCAGTGGGTTCGGTAAGTGGTTGGGGTTCTTGGTTACATCGTTCACCACAACACCCTTATGGGTACGTCCAGCGGTTGCTACCAAGCTTTGTTCACGACTTAAGGGTATGCTGTGACCTTTTCCAGCCATTTGACGACCGACTTCGCCTGCGCCGGCAGCCAACACTAGATTCTCGCCAGCCTGATCCAAAATATAAATGTGGGCGTGATACAGACCGAAGCTGCTCTTGGTAAGGTCAGCTACAGTTTGCAGTAGTTGATCAAGATCTAGGATGGTGGCAGTAGCCGCGCTCACTTTGGCTACGGTTTC
>JAGQNT010000054.1 GCA_020427965.1 Candidatus Saccharimonadota bacterium
ATCAAGTGCGGTACGGAATCGTTGGCTGTCTGATGTCGCCAGATTACCGTCCTTATCACGAGATTGGACGACAAGATCGTATTCGCTATCATCTTCGAGGTCACGGATAATCATGGTATGCGCCGTGACCATTTCAAGCGATACGGCATCGAGCGAGCTACTGCCGACGCGGCCATAGCTTACAGAGGAAGTAGAAGGCACGTTTGTTTCCCAGGTGATTTGCTGAGTACTGGTCGGTTCCCCTGCGACGGGCTGGAACTTGATGTTGCTGATGCGCGGACGTGCCGGAGTAGTGAAGGAGAACGTGTTGCCATCGTAACTGTTGCCGTCGGCATCAAAGGTCACGAGCTTGTAATAATACTTACTGCCGTCATCAAGACCACCTAAATCGACACTATAGTCCGACTCGCTAAGTGATGTGTTGACGGATTGCACGCCACCAAACGCATCAGACTTACCGAAGAACACATTTACTTTTGTCGCATCTTTTGAAGTGAATTGGATTATGGCGCTTGAGAGCGAAACTTTTTGCGCGCTGATTTCTTTCAGTGACGGAGCGGGTGCCGTGGTAAATTGATATTCCTGACTGACACCAGTGTTACCATCTTCATCAGTCCACTTGGCCACATAATAGTACGTCGTACCGGCCGCAAGATTGTCTAGGTCGATCTGATGAGAGCTGACTTGATCGGAATTACCAATTTCTGATGGGCTGTAGTTCCCGCTTTTTGTACCAAGGGCAATCTTTGAATCGCTGCTGCGGTCTGTACTCCAGGATATTCGAGCCTTCTTGGTTGTTATATTATTGACTATTGGCTCAGCTAAGATGTGTGCTGGCTCTGTGAATTTACCAGTTGGAGTTTCTTCAACGATTGATCCGTAAGCACCGCAGTTATTCGCGCTATCGCAGGCCTTTATCTTGTAGTAGTACAATCGCTGTGTCAGATTGGCGTCGATATACGTCGTACTGCTACTGCTGCCGGCGAATGTGAAATCGGTGCCGTTGGTCGATCGGTAGACCTTGTAGCTTGCAATGCCAGCGCCAAC
>JAGQNT010000055.1 GCA_020427965.1 Candidatus Saccharimonadota bacterium
CTTCGTTCGGCGTCATCCAGCCAGGCTCTCCGGCGCGACCTACTGCGATACGGAATGCCTCAAATCTTGTCTTCAGGTCTCCGCGCTCAAGTGCTGCCGTGTTATGCTCGACATAGTGTCGGTCCGATCTGCCAAATACTTTTCTGTTTATCTCCTGCCTGATCGGGTTTAGGTGTCTCAGTAGCGTGTACTGGACAAACAAACGTCCCATCTCTTCGATGCCCTTCCCGAATGATGTTGTCTTTTCGTTGTGTCCGATCAAGAAAGGTTGGACGTTAAATGCTCGCGCTATTTCTTCGACCTGAAATCCCCGTGTCGCAAGTAGCTGCGCATCTTCATGCGGCATGGTGATTTGCTCTATCTTAAGTCCTCCGACTAGAATTCCGGGTTTGTGAGAATTTGACACGCCACCATATCGCTGATTAACCTGCTCTCTGATTACGTCAACTTGCTCTTGGTCTAAATTGCCATCTGTAGACAGATAATAATCAGGACGCGCACCGTTTGAAAAAAACCTTGCGCTGTATTCATCGGCAGCCAGAGCGGCTCCGGCTGCATTGCGCAAGCTATAACGAAGCGCGGATGGGCTTCGTTTTCCGTCGTAACCGATACTGGGAAAGTGCAGCATATCCCCTTGATCGACCGTCACATATTTGTCGTTGGTATCTATGTATGTGTATAGCAGAATATTATTATCGATCTTTTTAACGTCCACCATTCTCAATGGGTGGATAGGCTCAAATCCAACGATCGCTGGAGATAGCCTGCTTGCCCTGTGTATGCGCGCGAAGCTGTCTCCGTGCAGTAATTTAGAAAGCACTGAGTACTCCCAGAATGCGCATGCCAGCCAGTTCGGCATTGGTGATTCGTTCAGCATGTACCAGAGATCGTCGTTAACGCGCTGACGTCTATCGTCGTCAACACGTTCATAGACGTGCAGTGGCATGCTTGCAATCGCTCCGCCAATTAATGCGGTGCAGGCATTTACAACTGACAGCTGCATGACGGTCCGTTCAGTGACAGC
>JAGQNT010000056.1 GCA_020427965.1 Candidatus Saccharimonadota bacterium
ATGACCACTCCCCCCAGCACCCAGCGCCCCTCGCTCCCAGCACTGCCGCAGCACAACCATTGACGCATCAGCACAAGAAGTGGGGCGACATCATCCCACCCGCTCCTGGTGCACACAATGGCCTAAACCCGACTACCCAGGGTCAGGCAATCTATAACAACGACTGTAACTTGCTGAAAGGTGCTACACCTGTAGCGCCACAGGCAACTGAACCAAACTGTGAAGTACAGTCTATGACTGTGACAGCTCCGGCTATTACTGGCGTTGTCTGGAACCAAACGAGTGCTACCCTCAAGCCAGGTGAAAGCTTCACTTTTGAAGCAACACCTGCAGCTGGCTACACTTTTGGTCCGCAGGATCAAACGAGCTGGAAATTTACCAATGACTTCAACCCAGAACGCTGTATTGAAGTCGGTCCTGCCGTTATTGAATACAAAGTTGTTTGTAACGAAGAAGGTGGCATCGATGTTACTTTCACCAACACTGGTGAATCAGATGGTGAAGCCGTTCTCAACGGTGAAGCCGTCAACGTACCAGCCGGTAACAGTATTACCGTCAGCCTAGAAGACAAAAGCCAAGTAACGATTGTTATCAACGATCAAACTGTTTACGACCAGGTTGTAACCTGTGGCGGTATGGGTGGCGAAACCCCAGAAACCCCGGAGACTCCTGTCACGAGTGGCACCGTAACTGTTGCCGCTAAGCCAGTCGCCAAGAGCCTGCCGTACACTGCAGGCAACCAAAGTGCACTGATTGCAGGCGTTGCAGCCGCAACCGCTGTAGTCGTTGCAATCCTCGGTTACGCCGTACGCTTTGGCGCTAAGCGCTTCCAAGCGTAAGATCGGTAAAGAGTCACTAAAGGGCACCTATGTGGCAACGCATCCGACAATCCAAGAGGCCGTCCCTGCTGATGCAGGTGACGGCCTTTTATGTGATCGTCGCTATGCTGGCAACATCAGGTTGGCAGGTAGCGGCTATTAATCGCCACAACCAGGCACTGGCCGAACAACGTGCCGCTGCAGCCATTCTGGCAACAGCCAAACCTGTAGACAAGAAACCAACGCTCATCTTCGGCGGTCTACCGACGACAATTAGTTTGCCGAAGTACGATCTGAATCTAAAAATCCTCAAAGGAAACTACAACTCAACCATCAACACCTGGAGTGTCGCACCACGGGATGCCCAGTTTGCCGAGGGTAGTAGTTGGCCGAATAACTGGCGTGGCAACACGATCATCTATGGACACAACAACGTGCATGTCTTTGGCCTTACCAAAACGCTCAAGGCGGGCGACAAAGCCATCATTACAACTGCGACAGGACACCGGTTTGTCTATGCCTTCGTCAAAAGCACACAGGTCAAGCCTGAACAAACCGCCATCTTGTCAAAGTCAACCAGTTCACCAGAACTAACCATTCTAACGTGCACTGGTTTATTCAACGAATATAGACGCTTGATGCACTTCACCCTAGTGGAGGCAGTCTAATGCCCGTTTTTGACTTATTAGCACATCCAGCAGCATTACTGCTCACGATCTGCGCAGGCTTGGCTGTTCTGGTTCATTTGTTTGTCATAATCGCACTATGGCGTCAGCCAAAACTACCACGTCTCCCCAGACATAAAGTAATGTTGACCGTTGTCGCGTCGATGAACAGCACTCCAGTTGCAACCCGCGACAATCTCTTGTCCCTTATCAACACTTCTAGTCGTCCAGAAAAGCTAGAAATCGTTATGACGTATCAGGCCTCTGGTCAGGCCAAACAGGCCCGTGCCCTGCGTCACTGGTACGCCAGCCAGAACCTGGCGCCAAAATTACGTCTCGTCTCACGGAATAGAGGCTTTCAGCTCCATCAAGCGCTAAGTCGATATAGCGTTGGGAGACTTGTAGTTATAACGAGCGAACCCGTCCACCTGCAACGTGGCTTCGACGATTTGCTTCGCCGTGCATTTGCTAACAAGGCGCTCCAAGCCACCAGCTTGCAGCCAAAGTTATCGCCAGATAACTCGTTGATAGGCATTGGCCGCATATTATTGGGAACGACTGCCAACAATAACACCGTGACGGCCATGAGGCGTCGTCAGTTACACAGCCAACACACACCAGACCAGATCATACCGGTCGCATATAGCAGCCTGGAACAGACTGGTAATATTTCGATCACTAGGCGCGCTCTAGCCGTACTTGTGACAGGGATAACTCTGAGTGTTTGTTTGCTGGATCCGGACTATGCACTATTGTGCCTCGCGGGCCTCACTATGCTTATTTTCAGCATTAGTCCCCTCAAACTATCCACACAACCATTTGTACGTACCTCTGATAAGGTTGCAATCTGGCTCTTTAGTCCCTTTACGCTACTTCTAACCCCTCGATTAGTCCTAGCCCGTTAGGAGTAGCTAGGTTAACAGGGGTGGATGAAGCAGTCATACAAGTCTACTGGAATGCTAAAACCCGTCCTAGGGGCCTCTACGTGCGTCACAGGACCATTGTAGGAGACTTATCTGTAACCTATCTGCCACGAACGGCCGTATAACTATCACTTATCATATCTGCCTGATTGGCAGTATTGTCCTCTGCGCATGTAGCTGGAACGTTTAAGTCTAGACCTAGAAACCGGTTAAAGGTTGGGTCCATAAGGATAGCCTGTACCATATTGGCACCCCTAAACCAATCCAGATCATGGTGATGGGGCTCGGAGAGTATTGCATCGTCAACGTTACCATCGAGGATTAGCTGGGCACAGTGGAGGGCTCTTTCTCTCGGAGTACCGACGGATTGCTCCGGGCCAGTTCTTTTGAGTAGCTTCCTCATACTTTCTCCAATGTTATTTACCGGCTTTGGCGATGATGGCTTCAGTAACATTGTTCGGCACGTCAGCGTAGTGGTCTAGCTCCATACTAGAACTGGCACGACCCTGCGTCATAGAACGCAGGTTGGTGGTATAGCCGAACATTTCACCAAGTGGTACAAACGCAGTAATTTCTTTGACGCCAGCACTGAGGTCTTCCATGGTTTCGATGCGGCCACGCTTACTGTTCAGATCACCAATGACGTCACCCATGAATTCTTCAGGAGTTACGACAACTACTTTCATGACTGGTTCTAGTAGTACTGGGCTGGCTTTCTTAACACCTTCCTGTAGTGCCATTGAACCGGCGATAGAAAAGGCCATTTCACTCGAGTCAACTTCGTGGTAACTACCATCGTATAGCTCGGCCTTAATGTCGACCACCGGGTAGCCGGCGATGACACCATTACTCATGGCCTCTTCAATACCCTTACGAACAGGGGTAATGTACTCACTTGGGACCACACCACCCTTGATGGAATCGATGAATTCAAAGCCCTTACCAGCTTCGTTTTGACTCAGGCGGAGCCAGACATGACCGTACTGACCACGACCACCACTCTGACGGACAAACTTGCCTTCCACTTCGACAGCATCCTTGCGGATGGTTTCACGGTAGGCAACCTGTGGTTGGCCAATGTTAGCTTCGACGTTAAATTCGCGCTTCATACGGTCAACTAGGATTTCCAGGTGTAGCTCACCCATACCCGAGATGATCGTCTGGCCGGTTTCATCATCGACTCGAACACGGAAGGTTGGGTCTTCTTCCGCCAGTCGTTGCAGTGCCAGGCTCATCTTTTCTTGGTCGGCCTTGGTCTTTGGCTCTATGGCAATAGATACCGGTGGCTCTGGGAAGGTAATACTTTCGAGCACAATAGAGTTGTTCTGATCACACAGCGTGTTACCAGTGGTGGTGCCTTTGAGTCCAACAATAGCGGCGATATCACCGGCCAGCACTTCCGATACTTCTTCGCGCTTATCGGCTTGCAGGCGCACAATTCGGCCAACACGCTCTTTTTCACCAGTTGAGCTGTTCAGTACATAGCTACCAGCGGTCACCTTGCCGGAGTAGACGCGGAAATAGGCCAACTTACCAACAAATGGGTCGGTCGTGATTTTGAATGCTAGCGCTGCAAACGGTTCAGATGCAGATGGCTTGCGCTCAATCTCGTCACCAGACTTGGGGTGCGTGCCCCAGCTACTGCCTCGGTCGAGTGGGTTTGGCAAGAAGTCATTGACCATGTCGAGCACTTTTTCAACGATAACACCACGACCGTCACCGCCGGTGACGGGGAAGAATTTACCCGTCAGAGTGGCGGTGCGGATAGCTTGCTTGATTTCGTCTTCACTAAGGCCTTCTTCGCCAACTTCGAAATATTTTTCCAGCATCGCTTCGTCTTCGGCAACGGCGTTTTCAATAAGCAAGCTGCGATATTTCTGCACCTGATCTGCCATGTCGGCTGGAATCTCACCCTCGATCAGTTCGTGATCGGTGAATTCCTTGTAGGTGTAAGCCTTCATAGAAATGAGGTCGACAACACCGTTAATTGACTGTTCGAAACCAATTGGCAAATGAACCGGGAAGGCACGCTTGTTCAGACGGTTGTGAATACTGTCGAGCGACTTGTAGAAATCGCCACCGGTCTGGTTGATCTTGTTAATAAAACAGATACGTGGCACACCGTACTTGTCAGCCTGGCGCCACACGGTTTCGGACTGGCTCTCGACGCCCATTTTGCCGTCAAATACGACACAGGCGCCATCGAGCACGCGCAGCGAACGCTCAACCTCAACCGTAAAGTCAATGTGACCCGGTGTGTCGATAATGTTGATTTGCTTGCCCTTCCAGAAACAAGTCACCGAAGCAGCAACAATGGTAATACCACGTTCACGTTCCTGGGCCATCCAGTCGGTCGTCGTTTCACCTTCGTGTACGGCACCGATTTTGTGCTTAAGACCCGTGCGGTACAAAATACCCTCGGTCGTGGTCGTTTTACCCGCGTCAATGTGGGCAATAATGCCCAGGTTGCGGATGTCACTAATATCAGTTTGTTTCGTTGCCATTATTGCGTCCCCTCCGGCTGATTAATTGGTAGTACTCCTAAGTTTGCAATCGCTTGCGCAACTGCCAGCGTATTCGGTCTGTAAGTGCTTTCGCCAGCCCTTTCGAGATCCACTTCTACGGTTTCGATGCGAAGTTCGACCGCTCCCATGAAAGCTCTCCGAAGTGGTAAGGCTACGTGATACAGGCCGTCCTGTTCTCGATCTTCAACTACCAGACCAACGCGTCGGTTATCAATCCGGCCTTCCGGAACGGCAATCTGTCGTTGCATGGTAAAGAAATCACCAAAACGCGGTGCAGCATTCGGGCGTCCACGAAATTCCGCATAGTGCGAAAGAAGATTTGGTTCGTGTCCTAGTGAACGTGAACGAAAGAAGCCATCTACGCCGATGTAGCGGACGTTTCCGACTACCGCTGCCTTGTCTAAAGCCTCTAGTGCGAATAGCCCCACCGTTAACCTCGAGCAAAGTGGGCGAAAGCGCGGTTGGCTTCGGCCATCTTGTGCGTGTCTTCACGCTTCTTAACTGCCGCACCTTGGCCGTTGTAGGCATCCTGGAGTTCTTGGGCGATTCGGTCAGCCATGCTCATGCCCTTGCGAGCACGGGCAGCCTGGACAAACCACATCATGGTCAGGTGCTTTTGGCGCTGACCCTTTACTTCAAATGGAATTTGATAGTTGGCGCCGCCAACACGTCGACTGCGTGTCTCCATGTGCGGCTGTACGTTCGCCATAGCCTTCTCGAATACCTCAAGCGGGTTATCTACTTTAAGCTTGTTAGCGGCAGTTTGCATGCCGGTATACACCAAGCGCTCTGCGAGCTGCTTTTTACCATTCAGCATGACGCGGTTGATCAGGCGAGATACCATTTCGTTTTGGTAAATGCGATCGGGTTGAATGTCACGAACCAGTGACTTGGTTTTCTTGCGTGGCATTATTTGCTCTCCTTCTTGGCACCGTACTTAGAGCGACCTTGTTTGCGGTTGCTTACGCCCTGTAGGTCGAGCGCACCACGTACAATGTGATAGCGCACACCTGGAAGGTCCTTGACGCGGCCGCCACGAACGAGCACTACGGCGTGCTCCTGTAGGTTATGACCTTCGCCACCAATATAGGCCCAGACTTCGTGACCGTTGGTCAGGCGCACACGGGCGACCTTACGAAGCGCCGAGTTTGGCTTCTTTGGGGTCTTGGTAGTCACTTTGACACAAACGCCACGCTTGAATGGTGATGGCTTCTCGTAGTTTTGTGTTTTGAGGTTGTTGGTAACGCGCTGAAGATGCGGTGCTTTTGACTTCTTGGTCTTGGCAGTCCGCGACTTGCGCACTAACTGATTAATTGTTGGCATATTTCTCCTTGAATCTACTGCGGTAACAAGCGCTTGAGTCGCCCGATTATGCCATTTGGACAACCACTTGCCAGCTCAGATTTTAAAATTTGATGTACCTATTGTAACAGATTAAAGCCTACGCTGCAACGTCTAGAACTTCTTCGATGTCTTCAGCTGCGGCTTCACTACTGTGGTCGTTGGCACCAAAGCCGGTTCCAACGGGGATCTTGCGACCCAAAATGACATTTTCCTTCAGGCCGTACAGGTTATCGACCTTGCCACTGGTAGCGGCACTGATCAACACACGGGTCGTATCCTGGAAGGATGCGGCGCTCAGGAACGAGTCGGTTGACAGGCTAGCTTTGGTAATACCAAGGAGTAGCTGGTTAACCACTGCAGGCTTCTTGCCGGCTTTGACAAGTTGCTCGTTGGCATCTGTCACTGCCAATTTACTGACAATGTCACCTGTCACAAACTCACTGTCGCCTGCGTCTTCTATCTGGACTCGGCTAAACATCTGTCGAACAATGATTTCCAGGTGCTTGTCGGCGATGTTTTGACCTTGGCCAGCGAAAATCTTTAGGATTTCGTTCATGATGTAGCGCTGAGTTGCTTCCACGCCTTGCAAGCGCAGTAGGTCGTGCAAGTTAATGGAGCCATTGGTCAAGCGCTGGCCGGCTACGACTTCGTCGCCGTCCTTGACGAACAACTGCTTGAATCCAGGGATCTCGTAGCGAGCGGCACTCTTGCTGCTCGGGATGATCGTGATGGCCTTCTTGGTCACGTGGGCTTTGCCGGCAACGGGTGCGACAAGTGGCTCACTGCCGTCATCAAGCGCTGCGACCACGTCACCTGCGCTGACATCAGAGTTGTTGCCAACCTGTGCCTTGCGCTGACCGAGTTCGAATTTGATGTCATCTTTTTCGTCGGCAGCAATTGACACAACATAGTGGTCACCCTCTTCCCAGGCGCTAACCTTGCCAGCAATCTCAGTCAGATATGCGACACCCTTTGGTGAACGGGCCTCGAATAGCTCTTCGATACGGCTCAAACCTTGTGCTGTGTCGTCGGCGATCAGGGCGCCAGAACGGTGCTTGGAGTCTAGTGACAGCTGAGTGCCAGGTTCACCGATGGATTGAGCGGCGATAACGCCGATCGGGTGATGATTTGCAACCAGTTCGCCAGATGCTGGGTCCAGACCGTAACTCTTCTGAGGTACGCCACGAACGGAGGTACTACTGAGAGTGCTCATGATCTTTACGCCATCAACTGCTTCATCGGCTTCAATTGCTTCAGCGGTCTTTTTGGTGATTACTTCACCAGCCTTACCATAACCCTTGACGGCTTCGGCAAAGTAGCGACCTTCTAGGCGTGATGAGTAGCTAACGCCAATTTCGGCAGCGTCGTCTCGCAACATGGCAAAGCCAGGATCGTGAGAGTCATCGTCGCTGATCGTAAAGACATCTTGCGAAACGTCGACGAGGCGCCGAGTCAGATAACCAGCGTCGGCTGTTTTAAGGGCGATGTCGATTAGGGCTTTTCGGGTACCACGAGTACCGGTGAAGTACTCCAGTGGGTCAAGACCGGCAATGTAACCAGACTTGATCGGCAACTCAATGGCACGACCAGAGGCGTCTGACAAGACACCCAGCATACCAACGGCGTTCAGGAGCTGTGAAATATTACCTCGAGCGCCAGAGTTGATCGCAATGGCAGTCGAACTATCCTGACCAGTCATCTGCTGGCTCAGCATTTCCTTGACCTGGGCTTCAACCTTGGTCCAGTTTTCGACGGTCAGACGGTAGCGTTCATCTTCGGTAATGAAGCCCTGCTCGTATTGTTCGCTGATGTTGGCAGTTCGTTCATCACCGCTGTGAATTACGTCGCGCATACCCTCGATGTTGGCAAAGTCACTCATGCCAATGCTAAGACCGGACTGCGTCGCATAGCGGAAGCCCATGTCCTTGAGCCGGTCGGCAATTTCGGCAGTCATGTCCTGACCGTAGTGATCGTGCACTTCGGCCATGACTTTTTGCAGGCGTTTCTTTGTCATCGCTTCGTCGTGGAACTTGAAGTCTTCTGGGAACATTTCATTAAACAAAATTCGACCAACAGTCGTTTGGCGTGTCTCGCCACGGAATGGTACACGGACCACGCTCTGCAAGCGCAACTTACCAGCGTCTAATGCCATCAGCATTTCGTTAACGTCAGCATAAGGGTGTACCTTTTCAGATTCACTCGCACGGTCGTAGGTCAAGTAGTAACAACCGAGCACGATGTCTTGCTCAATGTGTAGAATTGGCGAACCATCGGCTGGCTTCAGCAGGTTCTTGTTGGCGGCCATAATTTCGCTCGCCTCACGCTGTGCTTCGTCGGACAGTGGCAAGTGGACTGCCATCTGGTCACCGTCAAAGTCAGCGTTAAAACCTTTACAAACAAGTGGGTGCAATTGGATAGCGCGACCCTCGATCAAGACTGGCTGGAAAGCCTGAATTGAAAGACGGTGCAGCGATGGCGCACGGTTGAGTAGTACGTACTTACCCTTAATGACTTCGTCCAAGGCGTCCCAGACGACTGTTTCGCCCATTTCGATGAGGCGTGAAGCACTACGAATGTTATGCGCATGCTCTCGTTCGATCAGCTCACCAATGACAAATGGCTTGAACAGTTCAAGGGCCATCATCTTTGGTAGACCACATTGGTTAATCTTCAGTTCAGGACCAGCCACGATAACCGAACGACCGGAGTAGTCAACACGCTTACCGAGTAGGTTCTGGCGGAATCGACCCTGCTTACCCTTGAGCATATCGCTCAAAGACTTCAGGCGGCGACGCTGGCCCGTCGCAGCAACAGCGCGACCACTACGTGCATTGTTATTGTCCACTAGGGCGTCGACTGCTTCTTGCAGCATGCGCTGCTCGTTACGGCGAATCACCTCAGGAGCATTCAAGTCGATAAGCTTCTTGAGACGGTTGTTACGGTTGATGACGCGACGATAGAGGTCATTGAGGTCAGACGTTGCAAAACGACCACCCGTCAGCTGTACCATTGGGCGTAGGTCTGGAGGAATCACTGGCAATACACTGACACACATGCTGCTTGGCTTGATGCCAGCACGATCCATGCTCTCGAGTAGTCGTAGACGCTTCATGAGCTTCTTCTTGCGCTGACCTTTAGCCTCTTCTGCTTCAGCCGTTAGGTCTTCGATGAGTTGTGGCAGGTCAATTTCTGCCAACAGGTCGCGTAGGACTTGTCCGCCCATGCCAACTTTGATGAGTTCACGCAGTTCGTCGGGCAGACTGCGATAGTCGGTCTCGTTGAGTAAGTTGAGACGCTCCAAGCTGGTGATCGCCTGCTTGAATCCGTCAAATTCAGCATCAACTTCCTCGAGTTCTTTGGTTTGAGCCTCGGCCAATGCCTTGGTATTTGCGTCCTTGGCTTTTGCTTCGGTTTCATAGCGGGCCGTAATGGCTTCCTTGGCCACAGCGTACTGCGCCTCGCGGTCGGCCAGTAATTGGTCGCGCTTTTCAGTATCAACCTCTTTGATAATGTAACTAGCAAAGTAGGCAACTCGCTCGAGCGTCTTTACCGTTAGGCCAAGTAGTAAGCCCATAGCACTTGGCGTACCACGCAGGAACCAAATATGTGCTACTGGCACCGCCAAACTAATGTGGCCCATACGCTCACGACGAACAATACTGCGTGTTACTAACTCGCCATTTTTATCAACGGCGGCCTCTCGACTACGTACGCCTTTGTACTTTGCGTCGTGTGGATTAATGTCTTTAACCGGTCCAAAAATACGCTCACAGAATAAACCGTCACGCTCTGGCTTTTGGGTTCGGTAGTTAATTGTTTCTGGTTTCAGGACTTCGCCGTAGCTCCAGTCCAAAATGTTTTCCGGGCTTGCGACGGCGAGTCGCACAGCGTCAAAATCGGCAATATCAGTTCCGCTGGTGTATCTGCGCATCGTCTTAGGCCTCCTCTTCCTTCGTGTCATCGTTACTATTGTCATCGGCCGCTACCATCACGGTCTCGTCCATGTCCGCATCACTAGTCACAACACTGAAGTCGTCGGGGACTACTATGTCTTCTGTCACATCGATATCGGAAATTTCATCTTGTGGCACCTCAACCTCCGGCGTGTGGTCGGCCTCGTCTTTGATGTTGCCGGACAATACTTTCTCGGCATCGATCACCTCATTGGTTTGGACTAGGTCAACCTTCAGGCCAAGACCTTGCAACTCTTTGACGAGCACGTTGAAGCTTTCTGGAACCTTTGGACCAACAATTTCAGTCTTCTTGATGATAGACTCGTAAGCCTTAGAGCGACCGTAAACGTCGTCAGACTTGATGGTGAGCATTTCTTGCAAGGTTGCAGCAGCACCATATGCTTCCAGTGCCCACACCTCCATTTCACCAAAGCGCTGGCCACCATTTTGCGCCTTACCACCAAGAGGCTGTTGCGTCACCATGGTGTACGGACCAGTCGATCGGGCGTGAATCTTGTCAGCCACCATGTGGTTGAGTTTGATCATGTACATCACACCGACGGTAGTTCGCTCGCGGAATGGATCACCAGAGCGACCGTCGTACAATTGCTGTTTACCGTCTTCTGGTAGGCCCGCTTCCTTTAGTAGGTCATGGATTTTGTCTTCACTTACGCCATTAAATGACGGACTAGCCACTTTCATGCCCAGGATTTGGGCAGCGATACCCAAGTGGGTTTCGAACAACTGTCCGATGTTCATACGAGATGGCACACCGAGCGGGTTCAATACAATGTCGATTGGTTGACCGTCTTCGGTAAATGGCATGTCTTCGACAGGTAGGATTCTTGCGATCACGCCCTTGTTACCATGACGCCCACCAAGTTTGTCGCCAACGCTAATCTTGCGCATCTGGGCCACGAAGACCTGGATCTGCATAATAACGCCAGCTTTCAGCTCGTGACCATTCTCGCGACTAAAGATCTTTACGCCGACCACTTTGCCGTGTTTGCCGTTGGTCATACGCTGTGAAGTATCACGGACTTCCTTGGCCTTTTCGCCAAAGATTGCACGGAGCAATCGTTCTTCGGATGATAGTTCTTGCTCACCCTTTGGCGTGATTTTCCCAACTAGGATGTCGCCAGGGTGTACCTCTGCGCCAATACGTACGATACCGTCATCGTCAAGATGACGTAACGTCTCCTCTGAAACGTTTGGAATGTCACGGGTAACAACTTCTGGGCCCAGTTTGGTTTCACGGACTTCAATCATGTAGTCAACGATGTGGATGGAGGTCAGCGTGTCATCCTCAACCAACTTGCGGCTGATGATAATAGCATCCTCAAAGTTGTATCCAGCCCATGGCATGAAGGCCACGCGCAAGTCCTTGCCGAGCGCCAATTCGCCATCAGCAATTGACATACCTTCAACCAGCACATCACCTTGCTTGACCTTTTGGCCAGTCGCGACCACAACTTTTTGATTGATGGATGTACCTTCGTTGCTACGGATGAAGTGCTGTGGTTCGTAGGTAACGGTGCCTTCTTTGTACTTAACAGTTACTTTTTCACCGGTAGCTTCGATGACTTCACCGTCAGCCTCGGCCAGGGTCGTCTGACCGGTGTAGCGGGCAGCGACTGATTCGAGGCCAGTCCCAACAATTGGGCTCGATGGCTGGATCAGTGGCACTGCTTGGCGTTGCTGGTTACTACCCATTAATGAGCGATAGACGTAGTTTTTCTCGATAAACGGAATCAAACCAGCAGATGAACCAATAATCTGGTTCTGAGCGGCGTCAATGTGCGTTACATCGTTGGCGTCAACCTCGGATGACTTTAATTGGGTGCGAGCGCTCACACGCTCTTCCACAAAGTAGCCCTTGTCGTCAATTTTGTTACCGCTACCAGCGATAACGGCCGACTCTTCGTCGTAGGCGTCTAGGTATTCAACCTCGTCAGTTGCCTGAGCCTTAACCGGCCACGTGACCTTGGCAGTAACTTTTGCGAGTTTAGCGGCATCAGCAGCGGTGATAGTCTTGCCGGCGGCAACGAGTGTCTTGCCTTTGTCGTCATTCAGGTCAACGGCGGCAATGTGGCCAACCGAGTCCTTCGCCGTTACAGCGTTGATAACTTTGCGGTAAGGTGTTTCAACAAAACCGTAATCATTGACGCGAGCATAGTTAGCCAGGTTCAATACCAGACCAATGTTGGCACCTTCTGGCGTTTCAACAGCACAAATACGACCATAGTGAGTAGCATGCGCGTCACGAACTTCAAAGCCGGCGCGCTCACGCGAAAGGCCGCCTGGGCCCATGGAGCTCAAGCGGCGCTTGTGTGCAAGTTCACTGAGGGGGTTAATTTGGTCCATGAACTGCGACAATTGAGAGCTGGCGAAGAATTCACGAACAGCCGCCACGACCGGACGAGCATTAATCAGCTGCCCCGGCTGAACGGTTTCGATCTCACTCATAGACATACGGTCTTTGGTGTTGCGCTCCATGCGCAGTAGACCGATGCGGAACTGGCGCTGAACCAATTCACCAACCAATTTGACGCGGCGGTTGGCTAGACTGTCGATGTCGTCGGCCGGCTCCTGAGTGTTGTTCATGCGGATAATCTCGGCAATGATAGCCTCGAGATCTTCCAGACGCATAACACGATTTTCTATCGTGTTTGGCACGTCTAGATTTAGGCGTTTGTTGATCTTGTAGCGACCAACGCGGCTAAAGTCAAAGCGTTTGAAGTTGTAGAACATGTTCTCGATCAAGCCACGGGCGTTGTCGACAGTCGCTAAGTCTCCCGGTCGGAGACGGCGATACACTTCAATCAAAGCTTCGTTTTGCCCCTTAGCAGTGTCCTTTTCAAGAGTGGCACTGAGGAAACTGTTCTTGCCTTGATCGACATGTTTGAAGGCTTCGCGCATGCGACTTTCGGTGACACCGAGTGCTCGGAGTAGTGTCGTTACGGGGATCTTACGCTTACGATCGATCTTGACGTAGATCGCACCAGACGCCGCGGTTTCGAACTCTAGCCACGCACCGCGGCCAGGAATGACCTTGGCGCCATACAAATTGGTTGTCCCGTGCAGATCGCTCGTAAAGAAAACACCAGCGCTACGGATAAGCTGCGAAACAACGACTCGCTCTGAGCCATTAATTACAAAGGTTCCACGGCTGGTCATCCATGGGTAGTCACCCAGGTAGATTTCCTGTTCTTTGACTTCGCCAGTGACCTTGTTGATCAGCTCAACATTTGCCTTGAGCGGTGCTTCAAAACTGATGTTATTTTCACGAGCCTCGGCCTCTGTTGTTTTGGGAGCCTCAAAGTAATAATCTTTGAAATTTAGCGTTAATTTCGCACCCGTGTAGTCATCGATTGGGCTGATTTCTGCCAATAACTCTGACAGGCCTTCCTCGACGAACCACTGGAATGAGCGATTTTGGTGATCGACGAGGTTTGGCAAATCGGTTGCCTGATCGTCGTCCGTAAAGTAAATACGTGATGTGTTTGTTTTCTTGGTTGCTGCAGTCTTTGCCATACGTTAGAAGCAACGCCCCCTATATATTTAGAGGTAGAACGCGGAAGTTAGATTACGGAAGTCTTCTGGTGGATGGGGCCACCGGAACACTAACCCATACTTGTATCCAACCGGTTTTACCTAGATTGATAAATTGTAATTATTTAGTGTTTCGCGCGAAGATTACTACGACGTTGTTTTTAAACATTAATAAAGAGCCAGCTCATAAATGTTTTACGTGCGTACACTACTTCTTACGTTACACGATACAGGGGATTATTACTGGAGTCAACCCTTCCGAGAGAAAGTACGCTAACTGCTCGGCACATATAACCTGCGTTGCCCGCAAGCGCCACTTATCAAGCAGCTTTTGACTGCGCTACTTGGATATCATCTATGATCTTATCGACAATGCCGTACTTTTTAGCTTCTTCGGCGGTCATCCAGCGGTCGCGTTCCATATCTTCGTGGATTCGGGCGGGTTTTTGGCCGGTGTTTTTGGCCATAACTTCTTCGAGTAGTTTCTTAATGCGCAGAGATTCACGTAGGTCAATTTCCTGATCGGTAACTTTACCCTGAGTGCCAGATGATGGCTGGTGAATCATAACAGTAGAGTTGGGCAGCAGGAACCGCTTACCTTTGGTGCCGGAACTGAGTAAAAATGCTGCCGCCGATGCTTGCACACCAATACCAACCGTCTGCACATCGTTGGTAACATATTGCATAGTGTCATAGATTGCCAATGCATCATACACACTACCACCCGGGCTATTAATGTAGAGGTAGATATCTTTTTTGGGATCTTCAGCCTGTAGGAATAAGAGTTGGGCAACGATCAGGTTAGCGCTAGTTTGTTCGACCGGCGTGCCGAGGAAAATAATGCGATCTTTGAGCAAGCGAGAGTAAATATCATAGGCTCGTTCGTAACGACCTTCATTTTCAATGACTGTCGGGACTAAGATAGAATTTCGTGGCGTTTGCATACCCCAATCATACGCCGTCTATTGGCACTCGTCAACCCAGAGTGCTAATTCTATGCTGCATATTTTTCGAGAATTTTGATGGTCTTTTCGCTCACCAGACGACTGGCAATTTCTTGGCGAGCCCCTGGCTTGCTGAGTTCGGCCTGCATAGCTTGATCTGTGTACTGAGTCTTGAGTGCTTCCATTTGTTGCTCAATTTCCTCTGCAGAAACGACAACTTTCTCTTGCTTGGCAACCTCAGCCAACATCAGCCCAGATTTGACGCGCATAGTGGCCATTTCACGCTGATTTTCACGGTGCTGCTCTTCGGTAACCCCTTCGGCGTCCAGGTGCTCCTGCCAGGTCTGACCACGGTAGACCAGATTTTGGCGCTCTTCCTGCTCCATGCGGTCGATTTCGCTCTCAACTAACGCGCCCGGTATTGCGACCTCTGTTTTTTCGGCAATTTTACTCAGCAGTTCATTCTGGAAATCGCGCTCGGCTTGCGATTCGCGCTCGGCTTTAACCTGCTTCTTGATATCGGTCTTTAGGTCGGCCATGGATTTGAACGGTCCAATCTTGGCTGCAAAATCGGCATCTAGCTTTGGTTCAACCAATTCTTGAATCTTCTGTACAGTAACTTCGAAAGTCACCTTGCGGCTCTGTAATGCCGCCACACCGTAATCTTTAGGGAACGTAAGGTCAAAGGACTTCGTTTCATCCTTTTTCATGCCGACCAGATTACTTTCGAAACCCGGAATAAACGAATTGCTACCTAATAGCAATGGGTACCCTTTGCCATCCGCACCACTGATCGGCTCCTTGGTCTTGGCGTCTGTACCTGCAAAATCGATTGTCACTTCGTCGCCATCTTTGGCAGCACGATCAACATCAGTTTTCTCGGCTACGCGAGCCTTCAGCGTATCGATAACCTCGTTGACATCTTTGTCGGTTATCTCCACCTTCTTGCGGGTAACTTTGACTTTTTTGTAATCGGGCAACTTGACGTCACCGATTACCTCAACCTCGGCAGTAAACTCCAGGGTCGTAAACGGCACGAACTTAGAGATAGAGACTTCCGGTTGCGCAATGGGGCGAAGTTCTTTTTCGTCTAATGCATGGACATATCCACGATTAAGGGCGCTGTCGAGAAACTCAGACTGTAGTAGATTTTGATCAACGCTTTTTTCGACCAGGCTAAGCGGCGCTTTACCGCTGCGAAAACCCTGGATTTTGACATGATCTTTGGCTAAATGCGTCAATACTTCCTGCTTGACGGCGTCCATCATCTTTTGGTCGCAGATGACAGTCAACTTGACTTTGGTTGGGCTCGGGGACTCTTTTTTCACTTGCATGACTATCCATGCTAACAGATGAGAGCCACATTGACCAGACTAATTCTGTGAATACGTGAACTAAGAATGCGCGATATTACAGGGGTGGTGTTACGTAACATGCTACGTAACAATTGCCGAGTGGCTACACAAGGAATCTACTCAGTAGCCAACCGAAAAGTATCGCCCAGACCAGTTCAATCCAGGCGTAACGAGGGGCCGCCCTCCATTGAATCTGGTCATGAAATTTCCAAAACCACCAATTATCTCGGATGTCTTTACCGTGTCGCTTGACGCTAAAATATCGTGGCGCAGAAAGAGCGTCTGGTAAAACAGCAACCGCTGCGCAAATACTCCCCAGCAACCACGCATTGGGTCTGGTGAACAGTAGGGCAAGAATAATAAGCCCACAGAGCAGCCCGCCACCGACTATCTGTACATTTTGGAACAACCGTGAATCAATACGTGTCTCATTCGTCTCGCCAGGCACATCATAATGCGGGATAACATCGAGTAAAAAATGGGAAAGAAACGCCCCAATAACTGCACCGGCAGGATTACTTACTGTTAATCCGATTAGTGCGCCTGTCATGGCATGATTGGGTAGGGTCATTGCTACTAATTGCGAGAATCTTGTAATAGTGAGGCTATCCGGGCTAGGCTGTGGGTTTCTGCTTCGCCTGTTTTAAGATTCTTGAGTGAATACTGGCCGCTAGCAAGTTCCTGTTGGCCAATCACAATAACATAGGGGATGCCCTTTTTGTCGGCGGTCTTTAGCTGTTTGTCTAATTTCTTTCCGCTGATGTCGACAGCAACATTCACCCCCTCTTCGCGGAGCTCGGCGACAGCTTTTTGAGCCTCTTGCACGACGTCACCGGTAACCGCAACATACAACTGTACGTCGGAATCTAATTGTGGAACCAAATCGTGTACTTCCAGGAAATTGGCGAGCGTCGCGTCGCCCATCGCAAAACCTACCGTTGGCACGGGCTCAACCCCGAATAATCCAACTAATCCATCGTAACGACCACCACCAAACATCGAACGGTTATTGTCTGGGTGTAGGTCAAACACTTCAAAGACTATCCCTGTGTAGTAATCAAAACCCCGCATGAGCGACGAGTCAAATTCAACATTGTCTACGCCCGCCCCATGCAACACTTCAACGACCTGCTGGAGCTGCCGTAGTGTTTCATGATGTTTGAGCTCCTCAGGTAGTGCATCCATGTCAGCGGCATTCAATACGGCCAACAATCGCTCAACGGTACCGTCTTCACGTTGTGTCGGCGTACACAGGGCGTCCAACTGAGCCACGAACTCGCTCTCTGGCAGCTTGTTCATGCGGTCTACCAATTTAGCAACGCTTGTTTGCTGTACTTCGTCTAAGCCGAGATAGTCTGCCAAAAAGAAGTTTATAAACTGACGACTGTTCAGCTTGATGACGTACATCGAGTGTTTAGCGCCAAAAGATTTCATGATTTTGTCAGCAAGCTGAATCAGTTCTAGTTCTGCGTCGACCGTTTCTACACCAAATATGTCTATATCACACTGGAAAAACTCTCGGTAGCGACCGCGCTGCTGCCGCTCATACCGCCAGCGCGGGCCAATATTAAAGAGGCGGAGCGGATAACCAAGTTCCTGTCGCTTCGCAGCCACTAAGCGACTAACTGTCGGCGTCATTTCAGGCCGGAGTGCCACCTGACGGCCACCCCTGTCTTCGAACGTGTATGTCTGCTCGTTGACAATTTCGTCACCAGTCTTTGCCTTGTACAGTTCGATTGGTTCCATGACCGGCGCGTCGTATTCTTCGTAGCCATAGCTACGTGCAACTTGACGCATGGTGTTAAACATATAGTTTCTAAGGCGCATGTCGCTAGGGTAAAAATCCCGGGCGCCTTTATAAGGTTGTGTCGATAATGCCATTTGCTGATAATTTTATCACTTGGCTCTGTTCTTGAGAAACTTCAAAAACAATGGTGCACCAAGAATCAGCTGTGTCGCTATGGTTATCGCATGCCCCGGAGTCCACACTTGATAGTTTGCGGCACCTTCAATAATACTGTCCCGCTTTGGTACGATTTCATCTGCCAAGGAATAGATCGATAAGATACGGCGACGCTCGCCCGATCCTAAGCCAGCCAGAGCCGTAGGTACTTCATTAGCCGATTCGACAAATGCTGGATTTTCGCGCCGATAGCCGTCACCAATAGTCTCAGGATTATGTATCTTGCCACAAATGGTCACGACACCAGAAATCCTGCCTTTGCGCGCAGCGAAGGCGTTAATAACGGCACCAGCACCGGCACTAGTGCCTACCAACGACACGCTATGCCCTTCGGCCAATTTCTCGTCAATAACCACGAGTAATCTGTTGAATTTTTGCTCCCACGTTTCAGACTGGTCAGCCCAATGGAGTGCCACCGTCCAACTTCGAACACCGTAAAATCGCCACAGGTTGACTGCAAAACTCTGACCTGTGGGGTTATTATCACCAAGTCCGGGCACATACAGTACGATGTGACGACGCCTAGAAGTCATCGTCTCGTTCGTCGTAGCCGTAGGGTTCCGCGGGACCTCCGGAAAAAAGAAACCGAAACTTTTGAATAAAATCCAATGCTCTGTACATTATTCCCTCGCCAGGCGTATACACTGGGGCTACATCGTCTGATGAGGTTGATTTGTCTGTCTCATGCATATGCAAACTTCCATTAATGGTGCGGATGAAAGGACTTGAACCTTCACGCCTTGCGGCACTGGCTCCTAAAACCAGCGTGTCTACCAATTCCACCACATCCGCACAATCTATATAGCCTAAATTATACTAAAGACTTCAAAAACTCCTTACCAATTCCCGATTTTAGATATTTTTCCCGTACTCTCGCTCGAGGACGCGTCACCGCTGTCTCGCGATAAAGAACCGTAAATGGCGCATATGGCCGAGTTGTTTTTTCTTTTCCTCTATTATGTTCGTTGAAGCGCCTATTAAAATCGTTTGTTAAACCTACATATATGTAGTTTCTATTGATACTGCTGATCGCATATACAGTGTACATGATATATTTTTCCATATGCAGCGTGCCTGCCTGTCGGCAGACAGGTCTACCAATTCCACCACATCCTCGCAGTACAGGTAACGGAGGTCATTATAGACGAAACTATGGCCGAATGTCCAAGGTCATTGTCCAGAATCAGTTCAGTCGGTACCATAGATGCAATGGCTGCACCAAAATTCACCCCTAGCTTGGACCTGATTGGCAAAAGCTACCGACTTATCAAAGAGCACTTTGTAGCAGTGTTGTGGCTGGTGCTGCTGCCCGCGCTTCTCATGAATCTCGGCCAACTGTTTATTGGTCATATCGTCGAACCGCTACTGACCGCCGACCCTCTGCCCGTGGCGTCACAATTTTGGCAAGCTATCGTCGACTCGGACAAAGGACGACTTGGCCTGGGGTTGAGTCTTGTCGGCTTTGTTTGGGCAGTTGTCGTTTTCGCTGGCGTTTTGGTTGGCTCACTGCGTGCAGCCAAGGGCGAACCGTTTGACCCAGTACATACACTTCGCGACAGTTGGCAGTATTACTGGCGGCTGCTTGGGCTAACCCTGCTAATAGTAATCATGGTCGAGCTAGGTCTATTTCTCTTCATTATTCCGGGCGTTATTTTACTCAGAATGTATCTGTTAGCACCATTTTACTTGATTGAGTACGATCTGGGTGTCATTGAATCACTCAAAGTCTCCGCAAGGAAGTCCAAGCTGAGTCCAGGACCCATTTACGGCACTATTGGAGTAATGATCTGGCTTCTGTTCGGTAGTGTTATTGCCGGAACCGTACCACTGTTAGGTCCAATCCTGTCGTTAGTCGTGAGTTATATCTTTTTGTTTGGTCCGGCACTACGCTTTGTGGAACTTAATCAGTGGCAGCCGCTGCCCGGTAAAACCAAAGTGTCGCATCGCCGTAAGACTTCGAAGACAGCAACGTAAAACTGCTCGGTAATTCGACATGATCATTTGGTGGCAACGACAACACGACAATCCCGCCGGGCCTGGCCCGATCAGCTAACTTCTGTAGTAAGGCTAGCTTGATGTCATCGTACGGTGGGTCCAACACAACAACATCAAACAATTTATCTGGCTGCGTCTCCAGCCAGCTGGCTGCATTTACCCGAACCGCCTTTACTCTATCTTCGCTCGCAAGTTCGTGAATGTTTGATTTCATACATTCAAAAGCATTTTTATCGATATCCAACAGCGTCGCACTGCTTGCCCCGCGGCTAATCGCCTCAAAGCCTACAGCGCCTGACCCTGCGAACGGGTCAAAAATTGTTAAGCCATCAATATCGCCCAGCGCATTAAAGATGGCGCCGCGTACTTTTTCGCTCATGGGATGCGTCCGATGGCCCGTCGGGGAGGCAAACTGACGGCCGCCCAATGAGCCGGCGATAATCCTCATGCCGTTTTCCTGGCTTCTTGCAAGGCACCATACCAAACAGTAGTCACTGTTTTGACGATAGTTGGCGCTAGCTGGCGACGCACTGCTTTGGTGAGCGGCTTAGACCAGCCCTCTTCATAAAATCTGTCATAAAGCTTCAGATGAGCCACGTCTTGTGCAATTGACCGAAACCATTGGTCGATACTACTGGCGTGGAAAGTCTTGAGATCTTGTTTGGTTGGCATGGCCGCTTGGAGTCGTAACGGCTTCATCAGGGTTGAAACACCCCATTCGAACGCAAAATGCGTCGTAAACAGTCCTTTCGGGCCCCAAAAACCCCAGTTATTCTTGGCCTGTTCACGCAAGGTTTCACCTGGAAATAATATCTTTTCTTTAACACTTCGCCTGGTTTCAATGCCTTCACCACCGCGGAGCTCAGCCAGTTTCTCTTCGAATGGGAAGTGGTGTGCTGGCGTGAGACCATCTACCACCGCATGGGCCAGCCAAGCTGCCTCAAACGCCGCCCGAATACTATCATCACGCCTCAGCGCGTCTACTAAGTGATCGTAGTGATCGTTAATTAAGTCAGTCAGTAGCGTGTCTTTCTCGTCAAACGGTTGGATGAAGTGCCACGGCTCGTCATGTGCAGGACTCTTGCGCTTCATGCCATCGGGGCCATTGTCGCCTTCAAAGTGAAGAATCTTTTTGATAGATGGGAACACCGCCCCTGGCGCTAGTAACTCCAAGTGGCGACGTGCTACGCGGTCGATCTTTTGATGCGCACCCAGCAATTTACCCGAATAGGTTGAGATTGTTGTTCCAGAATACATATGTTAGTTCAAATTGGTCACGGCCCGCAGGTGTTTTATGCGGTGACCTAACTGCTTGTATTGTAGCAGATTGTCGCGCTCCAAAAATGCTTCGGCAGCCTCGCGCGCGTCTGCTAGCAGCCTTGTGTCACTGAGTTGCACAAGTCTTAAATCGAGCTGTCCGTGTTGCATTGTCCCGTATATTGCACCTGGACCACGCAGTGTTAGGTCTAGCTCGGCTAGCTTGAAACCATCGTTGGTACGCTCAACTGCCTCCAGTCGCCTGCTAGCAGGTGCCTTGTCGCCCAGCAACAAATAGCAGTAGCCTTGATAATGACTACGCCCAACCCTGCCGCGTAACTGGTGGATCTGGCTCAGGCCGAATCGTTCTGCATTTTCTAGTAGCATAATAGTGGCATTTGGCACATCGACACCCACCTCGATCACTGTCGTGGCAACCAGTAAGTCAATCTCGCCATCAACGAAAGCTTGCATGGTTTTTTGCTTTTCGTCGGCCTTGAGCTGACCGTGCAGCAGGCCGACACGGCGGTGTTTAAATTCGTGTTTACTGAGCCGATCGTAGACCTTCTCGGCCGACTCTGCCTCTAGTACGGCTGACTCGCTGACGAGCGGACAGACGACAAAGGCCTGGCGCCCGGTTTCAATTTGCTGGTCGACCGCCGCATAAAGTTTAGTCTTTGAGGTTGCGGGTATTATCTCGGTTTTTATTGGCAGGCGTTCGGCTGGCTTAGCATCCAGAATAGATATATCAAGCTCACCATACAGCGTCAGTGCCAAACTGCGCGGGATAGGTGTCGCCGTCAAATGCAGTACGTGGGGCATATGGCCAGCCTTGGCTTGTAGTGTCTTTCGCTGCTCTACACCAAAACGATGCTGCTCGTCGATGACAATCAGCTCTAATTCATGCATATCAACAGATTCCTGGATGAGTGCATGGGTGCCAACAATAAAGCGCAGTTTGCCTTGTTTTATCGCACCACGAGCCTTTTCCTTCTGAGCTTTCGTCATACTGCCGACCAGCAGACCAACCTCATCACCATAGCCAAGTGGCTTTACTATACTTTGTATAGTATTGGCATGTTGTCGAGCCAGTAACTCCGTAGGCGCCATTAATGCTACCTGCTTGTCGGCATTAAGTACCATGACCGCCGCCATGGCTGCCACCACGGTCTTGCCGGCACCAACATCACCTTCTACTAGCCTGTTCATGGGTTGGGTTTTTTCAAGATCTTGGTAGATCTGCCACACTACTTTGCGCTGCGCATCAGTGAGTTTGAATGGCAGATGCTTCACGAAATCTTTGGCAACTTTTTCATCAAATTTGACCGGCGGGGCATGTTCGCTGGCGATCTCACGCTTATTCATCAGACTCGCCAGGATAATGCTAAAAACCTCTTCAAAGCCAAGCCGGCGCCTTGCGTCCACTAGTTGCTGACTAGACTCTGGAAAATGGATCGCCAACATCGCCTCAGCTAGATTCATGAGGTGATATTTTTCTAGCATCCAACTCGGCAAGGACTCGTGAGTTGTTTCTATCAGTGGCTGTACTTGCGCTAAGGCGGCTCTAATTTGCCGCGAAGTGAGACCCTTGGTCTCTTTGTAGATCGGGATGATCCTAGCGGTATTCAGCGGAAATTCGCTCGCTAACTCAACACTGGGGTTCATAATGGCGAAACGCTGACGACTCAGTTCAAAATTTCCCGAAATGTAGTACTGTTGCTCTTTTTTGAGCGCCGCTGCACGGTAAGGCTGGTTGAACCAGATCAGACGAACGCTGCTCGTTTCATCACTAGCGACTGCTTCGGTAATATGCATACCACGACGCACATAGCGGCCGGTTGCTTGCTTAACAGTGGCCTGGATAGTAACTGGACCCGGTTTGAGCTTGACTATCGGTGTTAGCTGCGAAAAGTCATCATACCGACGTGGGTAATAATCAATCAGGTCGGCCACTGTTTTGATGCCCAGTTGTGCCAATTTCTTGGCAACGGCGTCGCCAACCCCTCTTAACTCCCTTACCGGGCTATCTAATGTCATTGACTATAGTATACAGTTGGAAGCGTTAGATCGTTTAGCTTCTGCCAAGCTCGCTGCGATACGCAGGATCTATTTGCATAAGCTGCTGCACTACCTCGTCTCTTTGTAAATAAGCCTCTGCTCTTTCTTTTTCGGCTAGTGCTAACTCTGTTCTCATGCGCGTAACTTCAACTGGCGTCTTACCGGCAAACTGACATGTAGCGCATACTGTGCTGGCTGCTAATGAACGCAGAAGCTCCTGCGCGTCTGCCTGGTCTTCACCAAGCTGTTCGAGTGTTTCGATTGTCACTCTTTCGTCTTCCGTTCTAGGACAGTGTAGCTTAGCAGCTAGTTGCGTATCGTGTCTGGTAGTTTTGTTTTTGACCGATTCTCGAGGTTTCCATACATAAGAGCGAGATTTTTTGCCTCCTCGAACTAAACTCCATTCCGTAAACTCTACTGTGCGAATTTGACAGCTATCAAAGTTTTCTTTACCAGGATTTTTGAACATAAAAATATTATACTACACTAATGAGTTTCTGTCAATTTTTAATCAGTAGTGGCGACGGCGACGGAGTTTTTGCCACGTTTGACGACGGCGATGCCGTCATGGAAGTCTTCTGTAGTAAATGATTGCTTCTCGGCATCCACCTTGCCGCCGTTAATCGTGATGGCACCCTCTGCTACAAAACGACGGGCTTCGGTGTTACTGCTGGCCAAACCGAGCGTCACAAGACCTTCTAGTAGCGGCGTGTCGCCAGCAAGCGGCTGGGCTTCAAACACATTTTTTATCACACGGAATGCCTCGTCATTGAGCTCGCCACCACCAAAGAGCACTGCGGTAGCCCTAAGGACGTCCTCGAGTACTTGTTGACCATGCACAATGCTGGTTACTTCTTCGGCCAAGCGACGTTGAGCGGCACGACCACCACGGTTAGCGTTAAATTCAGCCATGACGCCATCAATCTCGTCTTTTGATAACAGTGTGTAGTATTTTAGGTATTCTTCAACGCCTTCGTCGTCAAGATTCAGCCAGAACTGGTAGAAATCAAACGGTCGCGTCTGGTTAGGATCCAGCCAGATGGCACCCTCTTCACTTTTGCCAAACTTAACACCGGTACTTTTGTTGACAACGAGCGGACCAGTCCAGATATGCGCTTCGTTGCCCGTTACGCGACGAATCAGATCAACACCAGCGATACTATTACCCCACTGGTCGGCGCCCGCTACTTGCAGCGTGACGCCCTTTTCTTGGTGCAGGTGCAAAAAGTCATAACCCTGAATGAGTGAATAGCTAAACTCAGCGTAGCTAATACCCGCCCCATCGTCGCCCAGGCGGGCTTTGACAAAATCACGGCTAATCATTTGGCGAAGTGGCACGTGCTTGCCCACTTCACGCAAAAACGTCAGATAGTTCATGTCCTTGAACCAGTCATAGTTATCGACCAGTTCAAACGGCAAATCGCCCAACACCTGCTTGTACTGCGCTGCGATCGCCTGCTTGTTGGCCTCGATCTGGTCAACTGTCAATAGGTCGCGTTCCTGTTTTTTGCCGTCTGGGTCGCCAATCATCCCTGTTGCGCCGCCAACCAACAGCACGGCCTTATGACCATGTTGCACAAAATGTCGAACCATCATTGCCATCGCCAAATTACCAACAGTCATGTTGTTGGCACTCGGATCCACACCCCAATAGAACGTTATACTCCCGCTGTCGAGAGCGGTAATATCTGGGTACGTTGTCTGATTAACGAAACCGCGCCAGCTGAGTTCTTCTGAAAGGGTCATCGCTATAAAGTATAGCCAATTGCCAACCGTGGGCAAAGTGGGGCTGTGATTCGGCTGAGAAGCCGCGGAAAAATTAGGCTTTTTTTGCCAGATATTTGCTATAATTAAGGCTGATATTCAGAGCTCCGAAGCGCGTGAAGAGATCAACAATATCGACGGCGTCGGCGATGTCGTGGCCGAGGCGGTCGCCGATTTCTTTATCGAGGAGCACAACGAGACGGCGCTCGACGCGCTCTTGCGCGAGGTCGAACCGCAGCCGATGGAGGCGGTGGCGAACGACAGTCCGGTGGCGGGCAAGACGGTCGTCTTCACCGGGTCGCTCGAACGCCTGACCCGCGACGAAGCCAAGGCGCAGGCCGATCGCTTCGGCGCGAAGGTTTCGGGTTCGGTATCGAAGAAGACGGACCTCGTCGTCGCTGGCCCGGGCGCGGGATCGAAGCTGACCAAGGCGCAGGAGCTGGGGATCGAGGTGATTTCGGAGGACGAGTGGTTTCGACGGACGGGGCAGGGGTGAGGGCTTCTTCCCTCTCCTGCGAAGCGGGAGAGGGTGGCCTCGCGGAGCGAGGTC
>JAGQNT010000057.1 GCA_020427965.1 Candidatus Saccharimonadota bacterium
AGATAACGGAACAAGGTATCAAAGTCTACTGACTATTTGTCAGAAAGCTGCTCAGGATACGTTATCCAATTCGGGTCGCCATCACGAATCGTCGAATGAGTAATGTAGCGGCCACCAACGAAACGAACGGTAATTTGGCTGGCTTCACCGCTAATTTCGTTATTCACGCTCATAATTTTTGAAGGCACGCCATTCGGTTTGTAGTCACCAACGGCAACTTGGCTAAAGACCGGCGACTCAATAGGTTTAGATGTTTTAGCGGCTACCAAAACCCTGTGTGGGCTGATCACCTTTTTGTCACCAATATTTTCGAGGGCTTCGTCAAACGTGGATAGGCTTTCATCAGCTACCGCTGCCATAAGTTTCTTGCCTTCATCTACAGTCGGTGCTGTGGAAGCGATATAGTCAATAACGGCTTGCTGAACAAGAATCTCGTCGCCCGTGTTGTTGACGGAGGGTTCTACTAGTGGGCCTAATGGCTGGAAGCCGCTATTAACAAGGGTTGAATTAAGTTCGGCATAGGCCGCATCTTGGCGTTCTTTAATAATTTCATTTGCCCATTTGATACGGTATTCCTGAGGATAGATAGCGTCGTTGTAAAACTCATCAACCGTCAATGTCTTTACATCGACTTTTGAGTAATCAACGTCTTGTGCGACGCCCTCTTGCCCAGGAACAGCATCGGCAGTCGCCACTGGCCGTGTATCTTTAGCTTCTTCGTTGCTGCCGCCCAATGCTACGCCACCACCAATGGCCAAAAGGCTAACACCGGCACCAATACCAGCAATGATTTTTTCACGGCGGCTAAATTTGCGTTTGTTTTTATTTGCAACGTGAATCGGTTCTGTGGTCGGTTCGTAATTGTGATTTGTCATATCGTTTGGTCCTTTCATGCACTGTGGTGGTTGCGATGAACCTGATAATGTTCTATACAATTACTATTATATACCAAAAATACAAAAAACACAAGCGTTTTGAATAAAAATAGAGAGATTTTGCTTAGATGCCGCTGACACAATCGACATGTCGGCCGGTTTGCATGACGTCGTCGATGAAATTGAGACTAGCGCAAACGAATCGTGAATCGTATCCAAGGTGGTTGCCTAGGTTCGGGCCAAAGAGTTGAAATGCACCGTTCGGGTCGCCCTGAAGGACAAGAGCGTCTGATCGTATACCAAGGCTGCGCAGTTTGTCACGCATGTCATACGCCTGCTGTGGGTCAACCACGTCGTCACTGTCGAAACCACCAAGGAATGCTGGTGATGAATCTGGGCTGGCGAACAGTGCTGGCGATAGCGCGTTAAAGTTATCGATACATTCGACGAACTTGTTGGCTGCCAAGTTGATAACACCGCCCGACATACCCAAGATGCCGCCGCTTTCTAGCTGTGACGAAATCGCCTCTACGTTTTGCGATGTCTGCAGAGCGTACTGCCCTGCCGTCAGCACGTCGGTCAGAAGATTCAGCGGATTACCACCCGTAAAGGAGTCGAGGCCGTTACTGCTCAAACCTTGGCCATACTCAGCTACATTACCGCTGCCTCCGTTGAGCAAACTCGTGATGTTCGTAAGACCGGCAAGGTCCGTAGGTATACAGGTAGAATGATCCATACCGATCAACAGTGATTTGTATGATTTGAATAATCCCGTGTAGGCATTGGTCGGCGCAGACCAGCCAACTGCTACCTTGGCGCCAGATTTTCCAGAAGCGTTGGCGCGCATAGATAGGCTGCCGCCGGCGCTGTCGCCCCAAATAGCGATTTTGTTCGGGTCGACACCGTACATAGCGGCATTATTGCGAACATGCTGGATAGCGCGCATAACATCTTCGAACTGATAGTACACACCGCTTGATCCATAGCGATATGTCGCATCAAATACAGTGAATCCACGCGCAAGCGCACCGCCGCCCGCTGGTGGCAAATTATCGCCTCCGCCCCCGCCGGCACCACCAACAGGACAGGCCGGGAGATTGCCGGGAGTACCGACCGCTACACAGTGACTAACGCCGTCATTACCATGCCAACCACCACCGTTGAAAAAGATGATCGCTGGACTGTTCGGCCTGCCACTGAGGATAGGAGTGATCGCCTGCAGTTTGCCAGCTCCGTTAACGTAAAAGCCGTAAGTATTGTCAGGTTGTTTGTTTACGTCGACTTTGGAATCTTTGCCAAGCGCGTGGAGGATATCGAGAAACTGCGAGAGGTTGCCCGTCTGGTCGAGAACATCCTGCATAGAATTGGCGTCCGCGTTGATATTGTTCGCTTCGTCGGTATTGCCTGATTTTTCTGCCAGGTATGCTCGGCCTGCTGACGATCCGGTAACGCATGCGCTTTGGTTGCGCGTCGACCCCTTGATTTCAGGTTTGTTCAAACAATCAGCCGTAGACTTTGGCTTGCCTTCCGTACCGTTCTGTCCCAGTCCGCCATACATACACCAAAGGGCTGCAGTAGCATCGCTGTGGTAGACGGAACAAGCGTTTGATATGACGTTTTTGTACACTTCGGCATCTGTAGACGTTGAAGGATTAACGGGTGGCGTGTCTGAGATTTGGCCGTCGGCCTTTGCCTTGGCCGCTTTGGTGCAGATATCTGCCGTCGCTTGGTCGAACGTGATCGCGTAATCAGTACAGTCGGCGCCACGGATACCATCTTTGCAGGCGTTCAATTTGCTATTGCTCGTGTACTGGCTACAGTATTGAGTAGTTGTTTGGACGGCGCCAACAGGCACGGGCTGTAACAAAGCGAAACTACCAGTCAGAACAGCAAGGAAAAGCAACATCATGGTACGTAAACCGGTAGTCAACCGCAGAGATATTTTATGAGGCCATCGCTTTTGTATTTTCATGGCAATATGTCATTAGAATACAGCACGCAGTAAATAAGGACAAGCGGGATACCTGTGACAAATTACATAAAGCTCGTGGTAGTATATACTCATAAATATGATAAAGAAGACAAAAAAGCGGCTGTCAGAAGACGGCGGTGAAATCCAAGGCCACATGACCCGTCGAACCCGAGCGGTCGTATTACTCGCGATGACGATTGTTGGAATCGGCGCTATCGCTCTGGCTGTGTGGACAATTATTATTATGCCTCGCACCAACCCCGGCGCTCAGCGCGGCGTCAGCGCGTCAGGATTTACGGCTTTTGTCGAACAAGACAGTGACCTGGGCATGGGAACGGTCGTTAAAAAAGAGGATGTCAAAAGCGTCCTTGGCAACAAGTCAAAATCAGTTAGCGACGTTGTTGTCAGTAAGGTGATGAACCTCGATGGCAACCGCGGCCAAACTGCCACGTATCCTTTCGTACGTGCAGATGGCAAAAAAGCCAGCGTATACGTAGACGTCATGCTGTTTAAAAACCAAGCGGCACTAGACGCGGCGAATGTCACGAAAAACACGCTAAAGGGCGGAATGATTGGCGACCTGCCGGCTTATTACCTACACGCCTTAACGCTTGGTAGTGATCGTGAATATCGCCTGCTTGTCATCAAAGGATTGAATGTATACAA
>JAGQNT010000058.1 GCA_020427965.1 Candidatus Saccharimonadota bacterium
AGCCTAACACGTGACTAGCGGTTAGACCCGAAATGGTCTGATAGGTCGGCGCGTACGTGCCAGAAATGTCAATATTTTGCAACGAGTAGGTGTCGGTCGTTAAACGAAACCGCATCGTAAAACTCACCGAGTTACCGGCAGTGATAATGGCTGTCGAGGTGCCATTGTCGATAGTGACCGCGCCATTATTTTCAACACAAACTGTATCGTCGAAACACCTGAAACCAGTATTATTGCTCGGTAGATCAAATGTCAGATGCCACGAGTTTACATTTGAGGTACCCTGGTTTTCGATGGTGATTGTCAGGTTGTATTCCCATCGGTTCTGGTTAAAAACCGTCACAACCTTGTCATAGGTCATCAATAGGCTTTGTGAGCGTGAGTAGGCTGGCTTCGTGACATTGCCATCCACGGTTAAATCTTGGGAAAAAAGCGCATACCCCGTGCTCGTGAGAACAAGGGGTATGGCAAGAAGTGTCATGGCTCGCTTGAGTGTATTGCTTCGTTTGCGTCGATATCTAAGCATAGAAACCTCGCAATCGGCTCAAGCAATCCACCTGCGACTAGTCGGCCTAAGTATCCTGGTCGTAGTTGAGTGTGATCGTCGCACCTTTGGAGTTGCCACTGCTGGTGTCTGGCGATGAGCCAGCGTCCCAGGTCACAGTCACGCTCATGACATTGGTTGCACCACCGCCTGCTAGGGTTGTCGAACCACCAGTCACACCACTAGTTGCATAGGTGATGTAAGTTGGGGCTGCGGCATTGGTTGCTGTTAGGTCGGTAAGGCTTGAAAGAATAGCCGGAATCGAACCGTTGTTGGTGACAGTCACGTCATATGTGGCGTATGCACCTGGGTAGGCTAGGTCAACGTCAAAGGTAGCCGAGGTGGCGTCAAACGTTGGCGCGCTATTGTCGGTGGCGCCCACGGCTGCTGTTTGGGTAATGTCGGTAATAGCGACATCCCAGTCACCGGCGGCGGTACCAGTACCGTTAACTGTTAGTACCTGCGAGTACGCAGCATATGCTATAGAAGCCAGTCCCACCACGACGACTGCAGCGACGAGTAATTTATTTCTCATGAGTATATTGTTTCCTCATTTGTTAGTTATATACAGCAATATCATATAACACGTTAGCATAAGCGGCAAGCTCAAACTGTACGCTGTTGTTCAAGAGGTCGCGACGTTACAGGGGTCGTCAAGTTTACTTTCCGCTTAGATATTTTCCGGCAACGCTCAGAGCAAATGACGGCAAAATAACGAATACCGTTGCCATCAACAGGCGTGACAGTAACTGATTGACGTCACTATTTGGTTGGCCGTCGGCAGGTATGGTCAGCACCAGTAGCACGCCAATGACGCCGAATACAACGGAGGCGTAGATAAATACTCTGGTGGCAATTTTTTGCAAGTCTAATTACTCCTTGGCAAGGCCTGCAGAATACTAAAACGATTGCCTTCGGTGTCTTCGACCGACAGCCACTTGCCGACACCCGGGATATCAACAGGCTCCATAGTCTGAGTGCCGTCTGGCAGCTTGGCGCCGAGTATTTTGCCCCCAGCAGATTCGACGGCTTTCATAGCAACCTGAATATCGTCTACTGATACAACAACTGACGGTGCTTGCGAAGTTGGATCGTCTGTTTTTTGATAAAAGCCACCGTTGATGGATCCCGGGGTTTGGATCATTCCTTTGTCATCGGTATCAGCAGTCTGGGCAACGACATAACCGCCCATATTCGGCCCCATATCTTGCGTGGTCCAGCCAAAGGCGTCCTGATAAAACTTGACCATACGGTCCTTGTCTTTGTATCCCATCTCAAAGTGTACAACTGGGTTTTTGCTCATGTGATTACCCTACTCCTCTTCTGCCCTAGTGGGCTGTAATTATTTTGACTTAGGCGCATGTCCGGTGCGCTCACGGTGCAAACAACCGGCCCAACAACAAGGGCGTCGCATGCCGCCAGACATCTTTGATAGGCCCACCTGGATGCGGCGTTCGCGCGTCTCATCCTTCTTGGCTTGCTCTACCCAGCAGATCCATTCGTTGCGGGCCAGCGGCGTGATATCGTGCCACATCTGTGTAACTTTGGGTGATGACAAAATGGCCTTTCGAAAATCGGCTGGCATTTTGTGAACGACGCCATCGGCCAAGGTTGCGGTGCTCATAGCTCTATTTTACGCCCGGATTAGCCAAATTGTCGATGATAAATCTGGTAGCGATGCCATCAAGCTGGCTAGCAAACCCATCGGACCTTAGGCTGGATTAGCCAGCACGATTGTCTCGTTTGGCCCGTCGGTAATGCAATCTATCGAGAACTGTTTGCTGGCAATGACTTGTGCTTCTGTCTCTAGGCGGGAAAATCTGCCGGTTGCGTGGTCGATGGCGCCAATCTGACTGCCGGAAAGGTAATAGGTGGGTTCCTGCCCCGAATGGCCGGGGTGCGTACCGTAGCCCACGCCGCGCCAAATGACGACGCGTTCCTGGGTTTCTAGTTGCCCGTCAGGGCCTATCTTGTGGTACAAAAATGATACAACCGGTAGGTTAACAGGCTCGCCTTGACTACCTGTTTCGACGTATTCGCCGACGTAGCGTACGCCAGGTAACGGTCCTTCCGCAGAAAACTGACCAAAGACGAGGTAATCCGGATCATACTGCGTATCTTCGGCATTACCATTAATCATGCTGTAGGTTTCTTTGTCACTGACATGTGGCATCAGACCTGGGAAGATTTCACCTACTTTCATCTGTTAATAATACCATAAAACACATATTTTTCAATACTTATGCAGTAAAAATATCTAGAGATTAGATAGCACTGTAGATGCCACAAAGTTACCAGAACTATCTTTGGTCGGCAGGATGGTTCCGTACACTGCATCGACGTTGAGTGGACCGTATATATGCGGGAATAATCCGGGCGTGCCGCTCTGTGTTGCCTCAAATTTCACTTCTGGCACTACCTTGTCTACGTCAACGAGTAACAATAGTAGGTCGTCCCGATTTTTTAGTCGCCGATTGAGCATAGCAACTGTCTGATCTGGTTTTGTGCAGTGAATAAAACCAACTTCTTCCAGTCTTAAATCAACAGTTGACTGCGTGTATTCACCTATTTTTTGAGCCGTAGCCCAGGTGTCAGTCGTGGTAGTGACGATAATTGTCCGCATGGCTCAATGATAGCAAACAATAGTCATTGCTTCGGTCGATTAGTTGTTGTAAAATAACATTATGATAAGGAAAATCTACGATCTGTTTGATAGCATTGATACACCGCGGGAGACCTACGACAGGGCTGTTAATGCCTGGGGCTTTGAAGTTGTTGGCGGTAGCCTCGCGTCTGCAGTTGGCAGCTTGATTTACTTCGGGGTTGAGGTCGGCCAAGGCGTGCATGAAGTGTCAGCGCAAGTGCACAATGGTGCTGGCGTTATTGCGCTCGCCGGATTGGCTACCGCGTTTCATGGTCTTGGACGCCTTAACGAGATGGGCCAACAGAATGCCACAGCCCAGCGATTGACCGCACCTGCACTACAGCGCTAGGCTTCTGAAGTTATTCGGGCTGCCTCTTCGTACTCTTCGCGTGTACCAACGTTATAGTATTCAACATTACTGTTGACGACAGAATACAATCTAGCTTGTGATACGAGGGGATCAATTATGCTACTCCAATCATTGTTTGCATTTTCCTCAAGTTCAAATATGTAGGATTTTGGTATAAGAAGAAAGCCGGTGTTCACGATTGCTCGTTTTTGCGGTGTTTCCTTATATTTTTCAACCTTCAGTTCGGTACGAGTAATTTTGCCGCTCGCGTCGGTTAAAATCTTGCGGTGACGATAAATATTGTCACAGTATGCTGTCGCCATTACGGCACAACGCCCGTTGAGGTATTGCTGGGATTCTTCAAGAAATTTCGCAGCCGAAAAGTTAAGGCGAATTTCGTCAGTATTGCATAAGATGAAATATTCAGTACGGATGTAGTTAGCAGCGGCTTTCACGGCACCAGGAATGCCAGGCTCCTTTTGATAAGAAACTTGGTAATGTTGATTGTCTATGTTCTTTTCCGCCCAGCTAATAATTTGCTCTGATTGATAGTCAACAGCTAGTATTTGCCGGCCTATGTCAGCACCTATTAGTAGATCTAATGTATGCTGTATTAACTCCACCCCCTTAACTTTGTACAGGGACTTAGGCGACTTGTCACCTGAAACTTCTCGGAAGCGAGTACCCTTCCCTCCGCATAATAAGACTATGTCAACCCTCATTTGACTGATCCGTTTCTGCTGAGCATGTAATTAACCAGGTCAAAGTAGCGATTTACCGAATTTTCGTTATCAAAATATGCATTTAGGTAGAGGTTATTGCCTCTCAGGCGGATGGTATCGGCCACAAGTATTGCGGAATAGGTGCTAAATTTGTGTGTTTCTGGGCCCGTATCGTGTTCAATAATAGTGTAAAGATCCTTGAGTATCCCATCAGTTGTGCCCATTGTTAGCTTGTGCCGGATCTCATCAACGCTTGTTTGGCTAGTCTCTAACCTAAAACGAAAATCTATCATCGACGGGCCAGTGTATGGTACCAATGTATAGTTGACGTCAAAATTCTGGGGTGTAGTAAAATCCAGTAATTTTGGCGCCACTGTCTCTAACGTACATTTTCTTTTCTCCAGGGTATTAAAACTACCACTTCTGTGTACTGGAATATTATGAATGACGCTAACATCAGAATCGATGATTCCCCAGTTCTCGTGTACCCACTTTGCCAAGGGTATGTAAGCATTTACGGTACAGGAGCCGTAGGATATCACTTCGTAGGTATTTGGATCGTAGTCTTTGTGGTTATGCCCGTATACCAAGATTCCATCCGCACCCATAGAAGTTGCCGAAATAACAATTTGCTTGGTGCGACCGACGAGGATATTTTGCCATGGGCCGTTCTCTGTATACTTTCCTGAGCACTCTAACAGTAACTCTGTTTGCCCGATCCAACTAACTTCCCGTAGAGGGGTGTGGCTTATGTGCACACTTTTAATTTCGTTATTTAGTTTTATAGAAAGATTATCGCTTTCTATGCGTGTTCCATCACCTAAGTTAATATACGGATCATTCCTGAGGACTGTTTCGATATCTTTGACGGTCAACATTTCATCGTTAATGTATTCTACGTCAAAAAGCGCTTCATCATAGTTTTGTATCCAGTAGCGCAGTAAATGCATACCAAACCTGCCAAACCCGTTAATACCGACTGATGTCCGCTGCTTACTTTTCATCATTCAATCTAAATATACCAAAATTGTGCTCGTTATTCGGGCTGCCAGTCTTCGATGATGAGTTTTTTGCCGTAGGCGTGGACGGTTACTTTTTGGCCTTTGCGCCAGCCCTGCTTTTCTACCAGCTCGCGTGGCAGCGTAATCATGTAGCTGCCGCCATCTTCGCCGGTGGTTTGTATTTTGCGGATGTGTTCCTCCCCTTGTTCTACCGTGCCCATTCTGTACTCTTTCGTTTATGCCCCCAGTATAGAACCATGGGCAAACTACAGCCAAACAACAGAAGTAGGTTATATTGTGATAGGTGGATCAAACTTGCAGAAAATCATCAAATATGGTAATGTACTGTAGATGTTAGGGCTTGCTCTATTCATCGAACATCCATCCATTTATCCATCCATGTAGTATCCACGGAAAGGAGCGGGATCATGCCGCTCAGCGAACTGAAGTACCGGGTTGTCAACAACATGGCTAGCGCAGGAGGCCACACGGTTCACGCTAAGACACGACTCCAGTACTGGGGACGCGACGACTACCTCTACGCCAACAACGGCTTCGCGTCCACCAAGGTGGACATGCCGAGGATCAGTCCCTTCCTGGCCGCCTTCCTGACGCTCGCTCGACGCAACGACAGCGGCATCGAGTACCTGCAGGTCACACCGAACTCCATGTTGGTGAAGACCGGGGTCCTCAGTGTCGCCGATGTCAGCGAGCTGGTCAAGCAAGCCGCGCGTGTCGCAGGCCTCACTCCCAAGGAGGTCGTGACGCTCTAGGCGGCTTCGGCGGTCTAGTCACTACGTACGCCAGGCGGCGGGGAGCAACATCGGCTTCTGCCGACTCCCCGCTGCCTTGGCGGCATTGGACTGGCTTGGATGGATGATATTTCGTACACAAATGCGCGTTTGTGCTGATGAGTCCAAAAGGACGAAACGAAATTTACCAAAATAACAGAGGTGGACTTATATAATTAATTATGTAAGTTTCAATCAATTGTTATAGCTAGAATAAAGAGGATGGTGCTAGTATAGTTAAAAGACTTAATTACTGAGGACGAATATGGCAACCGACAAGCAACTGCTCGACTTCAAGGATAAGCTAAAAATCTACAGACGCAAGTATTTGCGAAAAGAATTTGCGAAACTTGATGAATCCGCAACCCGCATTATGACTAACAGTCTTCTTACAGAAGTGTTTGGCTACAAAGAGCTTGAGGAGATCAAGACTGAGTATCGGATACGATCAGAGTATGCGGACTATATTATCCAATTGAAGCGAAAAAAACACTTTGTCGTGGAGGTAAAGTCCATTGATATCGATATTAGCGCAAAACATCTTAGACAAAGCCTGAGCTATGCGGCAAATGAGGGCATAGATTGGATTTTACTGATGAATGGACGTCAGATTGAGTTATATCGCGTTAACTTTGGTAAGCCAATCTCTACCAACCTGATTTTCAAACTAGACCTATTGGACAAGGATGATTTCAAGATGGCGCCCGAACAGTTGTGGTATCTTACCAAAAAGGCTGTAGAAAGAAACGAACTTGATGATTTCTGGAAGCGTAGCAATGCTCTTCAGCCAGAATATTTGGCCAAACTTGTCTATTCCGAAGACGTCGTTAAGCGGATTCGTAACGACTTAAAAGCAACGACGGGTATCTACTTCCAACTTGAAGATGTTGCCGATTCGCTTAGAAGCATGATTGTTACTGCTGTCGATTTTCCAAAACCGAAG
>JAGQNT010000059.1 GCA_020427965.1 Candidatus Saccharimonadota bacterium
CACGTTATCAATCCATTCCACCTTCGGTTGCGTACGATCATAATGTTGGGTGATCATATGAAACTTAATCCGCTCCCGCGGAATTCGATCAGTAATATCTTTAATAGCTGTCTCCGCGCCAGACACGTGGCTCGGGTAGTACGCCAGCGAGAAAATCAGAATCTTTTTAGACATAGGATTATGCCTTATCTATACAGTGTTCTATGTAGTCTGACAAGATATGTCGTTGCTGCCAGCCGAGAGTTTGGAGTTTTGTGGTATCTTCCGCTCCTGCTGAACGAGTAGACGTAGTCGCTGGCGCGTAGGTTTTCTCAAGGTTAAACATATCAGCCACTTCGTTGAGTGAATACGCTTCTTTAGCGCTAATAGCATACTCGTCACACTCCCCCTTTTCGCCGATCAGCATAAGCGCGGAGACAGTGTCAGAAACGTGAGTAAACGCCCGAGTCTGCGTGCCGTCACCGTTTATCACCGCTGGTTTACCAGCCAGGGCATGTTGCCGAAATGTCTCGATGACAGTACCGTACCCACCATCAAACTGTCCTGCTCGTTCTCGTGGACCATAAACGTTATAAAAATAAGCCACTGAGTACGGCAGGTCGTACCAGTGTCCGTAATTATGTACCAACTCACTGTTTACTGCCTTGGCAAAATTGTATGGTGCTCGATCACGTCCGAGCACATCTCTCCCATCATCAGCAAACTTAGTTGACGATCCAGCGTATACGAGCTTGCACTTTTGTTGCCGCCAAAATTCAAATACCGCTAAGCTACCGAGTACATTTAAATCCCACACTACTTCAGGCTCCTCAAGACTGGGAGCCACCCGTGAATATTCACCTAAATGGTAAATAACATCGACCGTTTCAGGCACCAGTGTTGCAATGTCTTTGGTATGTCCGTCTCGGTACTCTACTCCGGCAACATGGTTGTCCTTGGAGCCAGTGAAATAGTTATCAAGTGAAATCACGCGGTAGCCCTCGTTTACCAGCTGTTCACACAAGTGAGACCCGACAAACCCGGCTCCGCCGGTTACCAGTACTGTCTTTTCTGTATTCATGTTATGTATACTACCAAAAATATAGCCAAATGGTTTTACGACTGGCGCGTATAAAATAGCGAGAAGAGTGCTAAGCCCATTACCCCAATGAGACCAAGATATGGGAGCCGATCACTGGAAGTTGCTGTAGCCACCGAGGCAACCTGCTGTGACGACTCGGTTTGGTGAAATTCCTCACTAACATCACTACTTGTTGGTACCTGGTCTGAAGCAAAGCCGAATCCTGTTGGTGTAGTGGGTAGTTCGTCTACCTGGTTCACGACCGAAACAGCCGGTGCAGCTGCTGGAGCTACCGCAATAGTTTGTCGCATTTCGGTCTGTGAGCCTGTTGATTCTGCCGTGGTGGTTTGCGTGGTTGCCACTATTTGACCAGTCTGGTCACGAAGGAGTACCTCAGTAGCAGTGCCGATTTTTTGTTCAGGAATGGTGAGTGTTTTGTTTGGCAACAAAACTGTATGGTCAGGGAACGTCACTGTCCGAGCACCTCTAAGAGTAAAACCGCTGAGGTCAATTTCATATTTAGCATTATTATGAATCTGTACAGCTCCATCTGGAGCTCGAGTGAGCGAAAAAGCTACCGGTAGTATAGTGATCTCATGGCGAGTACTTGCTTCATGTCGGGCATAGGATCCGCTTACATACACAACATATTCTCCTGGATATTGGTACGTGTGCGTAACTGAACTACCAGTGTCAACACTTAAGTCACCATAATTCCACTGATACTGTAGCGAATCAATGAGAGTCTCTCCAATCCCCTCGCCTGAAACTGAGAAAGTAATCGGCTGATTAACATATCCGACCGTTGGTCCACTGATAAACACGACTAACTCGTTATCAGGCAACACCAATCGTATTGGCTCCACTACCCGTCCACGACTGAAACCGCTCGGCGAGCTCGTGGTCTTATTTTTATCTCCACTTGTTTCTACTGGTTCCGATTCAGTAGAGTTGGTACTGCCGGGAGTTGCTTCCGCGGTGACCCAGCCGGCGGCGGTGTACTGAGCAGTATATTTCTCGGTGTTGTCACCACCAATATTCTCCCAATTGTCTCCTCCAACGACTCGGTCTTCAATTCCGTTATCAGCTCGGTAGAGTGTCAGTGTTGCACCACTGTTACTCAACGCTCCGGTATAGATCAAAAACGCACTACCAGGAGCTGAGTCATCATCAGTTCGTTCTAACACTGCATACGAACCAGCGCTAATGGTGCCAAAAAGTACGATTTCGAGTGTGGCGTCATCGGCAAGTCGCCAGCCATCGACTGAGACGGCACTGTCGCCGGTATTATGAAGTTCGATCCACTCATTGTTTGGTGAGTCGCTGTCACCCATCCACGCCACTTCGTTGATTACAATGGCAGCCTGAGCGAAATACGGTAGCATCAGGAGCGTCATAACAAAACTAGTACGATATATCGTACTAGTCAGGTGGTGTCGTTGTACACCTTGCCAGTCCATGACTACTTCAGTGGTGTCTTATCACTCGTAGTGACACGCATCATGCGTTCTAATTGCTTAGGGTCGAGGGTATCATTCTTGGATGATATCTCCGGATTCGCTGCCTGACCGCTCTGCTTCTGTGGTGATTTTGGTTTTTGATCTGCTGGCTGCGGTGGGGCTGCTTCTTTAGCTTTTGAGGCTGTTTTAGGTGTATCTACCAAAGCGGCAGCCAGGGCGTCTTTTAAATTTCCTTCTGGCTGTGTAGATCTTGGTTTAGCATCTTTTTTTGGCTGAGCGTTCGGCTTAGGTGTTTCTTTTGAATTATTTTCTTTGCCACTTGTTGGTTGCGGCGCTGACTCTTTATTTTTCGGAGTGGCAATGGTTGAAAGGATACCACGTAGTTCCTCTAGACTTTTGGTGTCTGGTTGTGGACTCTTGTGCTTCTGTGCATTACTTCCAGGCAACGGTGCCGGTCGGTTTCCCCCATTGCTTCGAGGTTTATCGTGAGCAGGCTTTGGTTTGTTGTTGGCGCCATATGACTGCTTAGCCGGCAGTCGCTGGTCTTTTGACTGTTTCTCTTCAACTTGATTGGGCGTTCCGTGCCAGCCGGTAATCATGTCTTCTACCGCAGCGCGCTTACTCGCAAATTGTTGTCGGCTGGAATGTACAATCATATCTTTATATGAAGTACCTTCGTGTTCAATTGGTGGCAACGTGACTGCTGAGAATGGTTGCGAACCAATACCATCAATCATAAGTGTCAGATAAATCTGGGCAAACCCGAGATTACAAATATCCACTGCGTAAAATTTCGGGGCATAAATAGTTTCTAATACTTCAGCATCAAAGGGTCCGACCCGAAATGACACAATAGTACCAACGTTACCAAACACAGCGTTCTTCACTTCCTCCTCCATTTGTTCGATGTACTGGTGGGCTATGGTGAGATTGAGTTTGTACTTACGTGCCTCAGAAAGAATGTCAGCAAAGGTCGCGTTAGCAAAACTCTGAAACTCATCAACATAAAAATAAAAGTTGGGCATCTGTGCCAACCGTTGCGCCCCTAAGTCAGCCCGACTCATCGCCGCCAGATAAATGCGAGTGGTGAGCATAGAGCCGAGGAGGTTGGCGTTTGTTTCACCGATGAGACCCTTGGAGAGATTCATGATAAGAATCTTGCGCTCATCCATGATCTGCCGGATATCGAAGCTCGATTTTGGCTGTCCGATGATATTACGAATCAGTGGATTGGCGGTAAATTGTCCGATTTTGTTCTTGATGGCATCTCCCGCCTCCTGCATGTACCGTTCGTTGTACTTGAGAAATTCATCAACCCAGAATGATTTCACCGCTGGATCAGAAATATTTTCGATTACCTTCTTACGATAGTGCTTGTCTGAAAGCATGCGATTTACCCCTAAAAGCGTCGAATCGGGATACTCCAAAAGTGCTAGGAGCGTGTTCTGGAGAATGTATTCCATCCGAGCACTCCAGGCATCCACCCAGATTTTTTTGAAGACTGACATCAAACCAGACACCACCAAGTGGCGCTTGTCGGGACCAACATCCTCCATGACATTAAATGACACCGGGTAATCCATGTCATGCGGGGCAAAATAGAGTACATCTTTAATACGTTCTTCCGGTACGTAATCAAGGAGTGTTTCCGCGGTCTGTCCGTGCGGGTCGATAAAAGCAAAACCTTCACCGTTTTTGATATCCTGCACCGCCATGTTCTCAAGGAGTGTCGACTTCCCCATACCAGTCTTCCCGATCACATAGACGTGTCGGGTGCGGTCTTTGGCTTTAATACCAAAGGGCACATTCTGACCACGCGCGTCAGTTTTAGCAAAAAGTGTAATCCGTTCGGGGTCGTAACTCATTAAAAAAATTATACCAAACATTTAGCCGCCGACCCGGTGGGTCGGCGGCTTTTTTGGTTGGGTACTCCTGGTTCAGATATTCTCCCAGGCATGCCACCACTTATCTGGCAAGTCGCAGTTGGTGCGAACTTCGACTGCTTCAGAGAAGTTGGTACACTTGTCGCGCAGTTCTTTTTCAGCCAAATAATTCTGCCGAAGCTGAATAGCCACTACTACGAGCAGCCAAAAAAGAATGCTACAACCAAAACTTGTAGCTCCGGCAACAATGGCAATTGAGCCTAGAAGTAGAAGAGGGATGATA
>JAGQNT010000060.1 GCA_020427965.1 Candidatus Saccharimonadota bacterium
AAGGCCAGAAGATCGTGTCTGGCAGCACGTCGCCCTAGGCAAAAGCGATGTGCGAACTACACGGAATCGGATGGAGCATCTACAGCCTTCTTCGCCTCCATTCTTAGTTTGTATTGCGTCAGCAACAACTCTTGCATCATGCGGAAATGTGAAGCTAACGCCTCGCTTTTAAACAACTCCCTCTCTACGACATGCCCGCATGTACCTGGCAAGATCGGATCGTTCTTACCCCGCTCCCTCTGCATGATCTCTACGTATGTGCCTGGCGCACAAATCGGCACCCAGTGAGACACATACCCATAGTCGTTAAGCCATCCATGCTCCGTCCATGTGTCATCGTGAACTTGCATCCCAAATGGGACTAAGCAGATGACCCTTTCGTTAAGTGGTGGCAACTGATCTTCAATATCAATCCACCTTACTGCTCGATCTTCTTGCATGTTGCTAACCAGCTTCCATAAACGCTTGTTAAGTTCTTCACCAACAGAGCCGACCATGTTCCACCCAAAGAATATAGGGTTCTAAAAGTACACCTTGACACAAGAACAGCAACTATTTACGAATAGCGTCCAGCTCCGCCCTAAGCTTCTGGTTAGCCTTCCTAAGCTTGTTGTTTTCGTGGCGAAGCACAGCAACACGACCGACAGCCCGCTGCAATTGCTCGTAGTACCGCTTGGCATGCCTCTTGGACAACTCTTCCTGTGCCTGCGAGAGTCGAACCATCTTTGCTAAATGCTCTAAAGTTACTTCTGGGCAGTCTAGTTTGTGGCCGCAATATTCGCCGCAATGTTTGCACATGCCACTACATGGTATTTGACGGATAGCTCTTCCCTCCTTCGGGTCATACAACTGATTCCACCATGTTGCGTTTTTGGTTTGCGTCTGTGCCGACTCTTCACTGTTCATGTCTCTCTCCAGTTACTTGAAATTGAACCATACCAAAGACTATAGTTCCGCGACGTGGTACAAGTCAACTACCAGCTAAGCAAAATCAACCTCGCGTTTTCCAGAACGCCGCGTAATTAGTTGGCATAACTTAGCGAACCGGCATAATAATGAAGCTCATTTGATCAGTTCACAAAACATCTTCTTCGCTGATTCAGCCAGTTTCTCGTCCGCAGACGTCAGTCCAATAGTTCCGACTTCTCTTTGACATACACCTTTCCAAAATCAGGATCGAACGCGACTATCGACGGCACGTTGTCTAGCATGTCTGCCACCTTGATCGACTGCGACAGCGTGCAGCCTTTCTGGTAATTGGCAATATCCAGCGACTTTCTGGTAGCACGGTTACCATCTGATTTGGTCGAAACCTGCGTGCAATACTTGACTATCCGCGATACCTCGTAACCAAACTTTGACTCGATGTTCTCAATGGTGGTTTCAGTATCTTCAACGGTGTCGTGCAACCACGCTGCGCAGACAGCCTCTTCTGGCAATCCTGCAAACTCCACCATCGCCGCGACTGATGCACAATGGATTATGTAAGGCTGACCCGTGTACTTTCGCTTTTGGCCAAAATGGGCTGACACCGCTTCCGATCTTGCGGCGATAACCAATGAACAAAGCGATGAACGCAGAGTTTGCTCGTCGCTCGGTGTTGTCAAATTCATTTGTGTAT
>JAGQNT010000061.1 GCA_020427965.1 Candidatus Saccharimonadota bacterium
ACTATCTCGGTTTTGATTATCAACTCGGCATTTGTGGCAGCCAGCTCGGCATTGCAGGCAAGTAGTCTTGGCCTGCTAGATATTCAGTATGCCAATGACTATTTCAGCGAACACTTCTTATGGTTTTTGACACTACAGCTGGCTATTGGTATCATTATCGGTGCGGCTTCATCAACTATCGCGACTCGCCGCTATCTGAAATTCAAAACATCGAAATAATATACATCAGTTAAAACAGGGGGTAGTCCGGGCAGCTTTGCTGGCCGGATTGTTGACTCTCATGTAAGCGTAAGGGGTATTTACAAAACAGATGAGACGTAGTATACTTGCACGCAGCATAACCAAAACAAAAATTATGCCAAAAAACAGCCAAAAAACAGCCAAGTTCGTCTCTGTTCGCGCCAGCGCCATGGCGCTCATTGTCTGTAGTGTCATGTTGACGGCTGGCCTGGCCTCGCCCTTTGTTGGCGCAGATAGCTACGATGCTAAGATCAACGCCCTCAAGGATGCAAATTCCGACGTATTGAAATCACTAGGCGTTTTGACTGCCAAGGCTCATAGCTACCAGGATGCTATTGATAAGCTTCGGCAACAGATCAACTCACTGCAAAAGGAAATTGACGCCAACCAGGCCAAACAGGCTGCACTCAAAAAAGAAATAGCCGCCAAACAGGTCGAAATTGATTACCAACGCAAGGTGCTCGGCTCTGCGCTTCGTGCCATGTACGTAGACGACCAAATGTCGACTATCGAAATGCTTGCTACCAGCAACAATCTGAGCGATTACGTCGACAAAGAAGAATATCGCGCTACAGTCCAGAACAAGATCCAAGAAACACTCGCCAAAATCGTCGCCTTGCAGAAAGAATTACAGAGTAAAAAGGCCGTTGTTGATCGACTGTTGGCCGATGAGCGATCAGAGCAAGAAGACCTCGCAACTGCCAAAGCTGAGCAGGATGAATTATTGGCCTACAACGAGTCGCAGCAAAACAGCTTTAACTCGCAGCTCAAGAACAACAATGCCAAAATTGCTAAGCTCCGCGCCCAGCAGGCTGCCGAAAACGCCCGTTTGTACGCTGGCGGCGGCAGCTACATCGTGGCAGGCAACAATGGTAATGACACCTATCCCAACAAATGGCGTAACGCAGTACAAGACAGCATGATCGACAGCTGGGGTATGTATAACCGTGAATGTGTCAGCTACACCGCCTGGAAAGTCTACGAAAGTGGTCGCTACATGCCATATTGGGGAGGACACGGCAATGCTAAACTGTGGGACGACAACGCCCGAGCCGCTGGCATACCTGTCAGCACTACACCACGGGTTGGTGACGTCGCGGTCAAAAACGCTGGTTACTATGGCCATGTGATGTATGTTGAACATGTCTACAGTGATGGCGCGATCTACATTAGCCAGTACAACCAGGACCTGACGGGTCACTACAGCGAAGCCTATATCTCGGCCTCAACCGTTGCCGCTAACAACCTCCAGTTTATCCACTTCCAATAGGCTAGGGGCTCTCAGAAGCGCCTGCTATACTAGTAGTGCTAATGAGGAAAGAAACACATAGTTCCGTAGAATCAACAGGGGTGGTTGCGCCAGTTGCTCGCGCTCGCGTGTCGTGGCGTCGACGGATTATGGCGACAATCGTGGTGCTTGGCGCATTTTGGCTTGGCCTGGGCATCGGTAGTGGTCGTATCCATTTTATGCCAGGTGTTTACACGGCCAATGCAAATCTGCCTGCAAGATTAGACTATAGCTCAGTCAACGATGTATATCAGGCATTGCGCTCGCATTACGATGGCAAGCTCACAGTTGACCAGCTACTCAATGGCATGAAAGATGGCCTCGCAAATGCTACCAAAGATCCGTACACCGAATATTTTACAGCCAAAGAGGCACAGGCCTTTGACGACCAGCTCAATAATTCTTTTAGTGGTATCGGTGCAGAACTGGGCAAGAACAGCGACGGCAACCTGATTGTCGTGGCACCTCTGGATGGCTCACCGGCCAAAGCTGCGGGACTCCAGCCCAAAGATATTATTGCCGCCATAAACGGCGAAAGCACCAGTGGCATGGCTATTGAAACTGCCGTCTACAAGATTCGCGGCGATGTAGGCACCAAGGTGAAACTAGATATTATTAGGGGCGAAAAACAGTCCACTGTTACAATTACGCGTCAAAATATCACCATCCCAAGTGTTACCTACAAGGTACTCGATGGAAACATCGGTTATATTCGAATCATTACGTTCTCTGACAGCACCAGCAGCCTGATAGAAGAGGCTGCCGACAGCCTAAAGGCCAAACACGTCAAGGGTGTCGTCCTGGACCTGCGCGATAATCCTGGCGGTTTGCTAGAAGCCGCCGTGGATGTCTCTAGTCAATGGCTGCTAGAAGGTACGACATTACTGCAAGAAAAGCGCGGCAACGTGGTGACGCGCACCTACGAAGCCGTAGGTGATAGCCCGTTGCAAGGCGTGCCGACCGTGGTGCTTGTGAACGCAGGTAGTGCATCCGCCTCCGAGATAACCGCCGGCGCTTTGCACGATAACAAAGCCGCTACCATCATCGGCGAAAAGTCCTTTGGCAAGGGCGTCGTACAGCAATTGATTAACCTCAAGGATGGGGCAGAGCTCAAAGTAACCATCGCCAGCTGGTATCGCCCGAATGGTCAGAACATCAATCACAAAGGCATCACCCCAGACAAAGTCGTCAAACTGACTCAAAAAGATGTCGACGCCGGCAAAGACCCGCAGCTTGACGCCGCCAAGACCACCCTAACTCAGTAAATTACGCTTGTCACTAGCTGGACTTATAGGTTACTATGAACAGTAGCAATTGGGAGAGGATTAACAATACGGCATGCAAAAGCCTACTAAGTATGTGTTTGTAACAGGTGGTGTGCTTTCCGGACTAGGAAAGGGTATCACGGCCGCCTCAATCGGTAACGTACTCAAGGCCCGCGGTTTGTCGGTTAACCTCCAAAAGTGTGACCCGTATCTGAATGTGGATGCGGGCCTTTTAAATCCACGTGAACACGGCGAGTGTTTTGTGACCATGGATGGTGCCGAGACAGACCTGGACCTGGGCCACTACGAACGGTTTATTGACGAAGAACTAACCCAAGACAGCTCACTGATGAGTGGTCGAGTGCTACAAAAGGTAATTGCCGACGAGCGTGCTGGCAAATATAACGGCCAAACCGTACAGGTAGTGCCGCATGTCACAGGGGCGATTCAGGAATACATCATCGAGGCAAGCAAGGGCTATGATGTGCATATTGTGGAGATTGGCGGCACGGTTGGTGACTACGAAAGCCTCAGCTTCATTGAGGCCATTCGTGAACTGGCGCAACGTGTCGGCCGCGAAAACTGCCTATTTGTACACGTCGTCTACGTGCCATACCTGGGTGTGAGTAAAGAATTTAAGACTAAACCCGCTCAGAACTCGGTCCGTGAGCTTCGCGGTCTGGGCATTATGCCAGATGTGTTGGCGGCTCGTGCCGAGGCTCCAACCCCGCACAGCGTCAAGCGAAAACTGACGCTACTGTGCGGCATTGACGAGTCGGCTATCGCGTTACTGCCTAATGCAAAATCAATCTATGAAGTACCGCTAACCCTAGAGGACGAGGGCGTCTCCGAAGTTATTATGCAGCGACTGGGCCTCAAAAACCACCACCCAGACCTCAAAGATTGGCGCGCCATGGTCAAACGAGCCAAGGATGACAACGTCAAACAAGTTGCCGTCGGAGTCATTGCCAAGTATCTCGATAACCAGGATACCTACATGTCAGTGTTCGAAGCACTACGTGCAGCTGCGTGGCATAACGGTGTTCAAGTGGACATACAATGGATCGATGCCGAGGAGCTCGAACAAAAATCAGATGCAGAGGTCGCCAAGGTATTATCAAAGGTTAGTGGTCTCGTCGTGCCTGGTGGTTTCGGCACCCGTGGCGTAGAAGGTAAAATTCGCTCAGCACAATACGCCATGAAGCAAAAAGTGCCATATCTGGGGCTTTGCTATGGACTGCACATGGCACTCATCGCCGCCGCACGTACAGCTGGCCTCAAGGGCGCCAACACGACTGAAGTTGACGAAGCCTCGCCACACCCAGTTATAACGACCATGGAAGGCCAGGAAGGCCTCCAGAGCACTGGTGGCACTATGCGTCTGGGTAACTACGACTGTGTCTTCGAAAAGGGTAGCCTTGCCGCCAAGACATACGGCACAACCAAAATTACCGAGCGTCACCGCCATCGCTACGAAGCCAATCCCGACTACCAGGACCAATACGAATCATGGGGTATTAAGGCTTCCGGCATCAATCCCGACAACCACCTCGTAGAGGTCATCGAGGGCATTGACCACCCCTATCTTTTGGCCAGTCAGTTCCATCCAGAATTCAAGTCTCGACCCAATCGTCCACACCCCATGTTCGAAGGATTTATCAAGGCCGTGTTGCACAGCAGCGGTAAATAGGCTATAACGTAAGCAGTATGTCAGACGTAGCACCCGCCTCCGCACATCCCAAGCGTATCCTTCTTGTCGAAGATGACGACGCGCTCGCCAATGTATATTTGATGCGTCTCCAGGCCGAGGGCTTTGACACTCGGCGCGTCAACAACGGGGAAGATGCTCTCGCCGCAGCCCTCAGCTACAAACCAGACTTAGTCCTCCTCGACGTCATGATGCCCAAAGTCAGCGGCTTCGATGTTCTGGACATCCTACGCAACACCCCAGAAACTGCCAACCTCAAGATCGTTATGCTGACTGCGCTTAGCCAGGAAAGTGACAAAGAACGCGCCGACAGCCTCGGTGTCGACGAATATCTCGTAAAATCTCAAGTCGTGATCGCTGACGTCATTGAACGCATCCGACACCACCTCGGCAACTAAATCACTAGAACCCTAGCTTGACTTTCTAACAAGCTTATGCTAGTATTGTTATTAGGTTTTCAAAAACAAAAGGATAAAAACTATGGCAGAACAACTACCCAACACTACTCCAGACGGACTCATTCATGGCGTTCCCGGCATGCCCGTGCCAGAGGTCCAGCCTCCAAAAGTTACTGGCGAGCTCCAGCCCCGTGACCCAAGCAAGGTAATTGGCCACCCATCTAACCCATTTACAAACGCCGGTGCGGCTTATGGTGAGTTTATGCAATCACAGCAAGAAGCGCCTACTGGTCCGGCTGCCGAGGTTGGTGAAACTATGCTGGAAGGTGCAGGCGTGACCGACCCTTCTAACGTTGTGCAGTCGCAAGACGTGCCTAAGCGATAGTTTTTGAACAGGAATTGCCAAGGGGATCGACTATGTCAGAACAGCATCCATCCGCCGAACCCTTTGCAATTGATCCACACTACGCCCAGACCCTGAAAGAAGTAAATCCACACAAAGTACAGATGCTGCAGGGTGGAACGTATCACCTAGATCTTGGGGGTAAACCATTAATACCCAAGGATACGGCCAGGGAATCTTATTGGTTCAATGGCGACATCATCGCAACCTTTGCGTTGCCTGACGACCCAAAAGAACCGAGTGAATATGCTAAAGAAATTGCCGTTATTGATTTTGGAGCAGATGTTGACGAGACGCACCCGGCTACTGTGTATCTGGTAGATGGCAAAGAGGCGCCACACATTGCACGTGCCAAGACTCGGTATGGTCTGATGCCGATAAGCTACTCGGCAACACATATACTGTCCTATTTGCCGCTGCCACATGACGGTAAGCCACTAGTGATTGGTAAGGGTAGGATAGATCCAAAATCGGACATCGCTAATCACCGGTTAGGTATAACTGACGGTTCTAAGGGCGTAGACGCAATTTCTCGTCAGCATCTGACATTGCAATTGCAGGACGAAAGCCTGACAATAACAGACCATTCAACTAATGGTACGATGCTTCGACTGCCGGTTGAGGCTGTTGATTATGATTATATTCAGGCAATCGGCAAGCGTTTCGGCGCAGGCGCCGTGCAAGCAGCGCGCGAAAAGGGGGTATTGGAAGTTAATCCATACCCATCTGATAATTAGTCGATTATTCGACGGTTACTTCGGTGCGCTTGACGCTTTTGCCGCTAAAGAGGCGGACACGGCGTTCGTTGAACTTAACGACACCGTCTTTGGCAGCGTGAATGGTGAAGTTGCGGCTGAGCTTAGTACCTTTGCCGGCACGCTTAGTCAGGCCAACCTGACGGACGATAACTTCGCCGTTGCGGACTTTTTGGCCGCCATAGCGCTTCACGCCTAGGCGTTGGCCGGGTGAATCGTGGACATTTTTGGCGGTACCGCCTGCTTTTACGTGTGACATGTGTTCTCCTTAAGCGCGGCCTATCGAGGGCGGCGCATTACTGCGTTGCCGGCGATACGTCCTCGCTCACCGTATTCCAATACGGCTCGCTGCGGGCGTTCACTCGGCGCCTTGCACTGCATCCACCCACGAAAGGCCTTAACAGTGGTAAGTTCGCACTACTTCGTTGTTAATACGAGGAGTTCGCGGGCGACGATTTGATCCGCTCGGTAGTAGAGCAGGTCACCGTGTTGAACTCTCTCAAATTCTATACGATTATAGCCGATTTCCTCGAGAGAATCAAGTAGGGGTAGGTGTTTAAACTGATTTTGCTTTATCTGCCAGGCGGGGACAGCCAGGCACAGCCGGGTGCCGGCTTTCAGCTGTCCGTGTATGTTGTGTAAAAACTTCTTGATGATGAGGTTGCACTCGCTGACTGTTTGGTTGAGTATCTCTTGGGGTGGTTGGCTGGTAAATGGGCGGCCCAGATACGTTTCAGCGGCTACAACATCAACATCTTTCCACTGGTGATTGGTGGCATCACCCGGCTCAAGAGTGATGGTTGCGTCGTAAACTTGGTCAGAAGTCAGCCAGTCCAGGTTGGCGTGGCTGTACTCCACCATGCGAGACTCCAGATCGGTGCCGTAGACGTCGTAACCCATCAGTAGCGCCTCTTGCAGGACTACACCAGTGCCGCAAAAGGAGTCCAGTACGGTTTTTTCGAAGTATTTTCGGGGGATTGGCTCACCAGCAGGGATATCACAGATGTTTTGCAACTGTTCCTCTGGTAGCTTACCGGCGGCCAGGTTGATGATGATCTGGGCGAGTTTCGGGGGCAGCATGCCGACGCGGGTGTCACGCTTGGGTCGGCCGCGATCGCGACGGGTGTAGCTCTCGATATCTTGGACTTTAACCGTTTGTGCAACTACGGTTTTGTCGCCGTCACGGATAAAATACAGTTCCCAGCCAGTCGGGCCAGTGAGCTGATTGTGTATGACCTGCGCAGTGTTGAGTTCCAGCTCTTTGTTGGGTACTAGTCGAACATTGCGACCGGTCTTTTTGACGGCTTTCTTGACAGTCAAGCCGGTTGCTTCAATCTGTTTGACGCTAACATCTAGGCCAATAACACTCAGTCCCAGACGCATTTTGCCCTCGGGCATCTGCTGCGAGTGGCCAGGGGAGACGTCAACCAGGAATTTCTCAATCTGCTTCCAATTGGTGGTGTCGAGGGTGGTCAAGTGCTTGCAGAACTTAGTGCTGCCGCCGAGCCGATCAAATGCCAGTAGACAGGGATCGACCTCGACCAATGCAGCATTACTGCCAACCGCCGACACTTTCTCGCTGCCGTACAAGCTTTCCAGCTCGGCCAGACCGAGCGCCGGTTGCCGTCCCAAAATCAAAACACTATTCATCATTTGCATTATATCACCGATAGCATTAAATATATTTATTACAATAATATTGACAAATATCATACTACTTACTATAATTATCCAACATAAATCTTTAAGAGGATCAAAAATGCGTGGAATGAGAAACAAGGCGGCTTCGCTGGCACTTGCTGCAGGTATTTCAGTTGGCAGCTTAAGTGGTTGTAGCGCAATCAATGAGAAATTGTCAGGCGCACCAGGTGATGTAAAGCTTGAACATGTAGTCGATGCTAAAATCAGCGATACGCAATATGAATCCATTGATGCGGCCGCAAGAAATGCTGCAATGGTTGTGCTCAAAAAATCTGTTGAGCAAGAGGGTAACGCACCGAGACGCATGTTTAGTTTCGCCGAGCAAACTGGTCAAATTGAATTGCATAACACGCAAGGAATTCTTGATATTGGAACTGATGATTCGGGCGAGCCCATAGTGGAATTACAGATAGGGAACACCGAAAATGGCATTACCTCTTC
>JAGQNT010000062.1 GCA_020427965.1 Candidatus Saccharimonadota bacterium
GATTTGTAGCCGTGAGTTTCAGCCCAGCGAATATACATGCGGTACAGCTCGCCGGCAAAAAGCGAGGATTCATCACCACCAGCTGCGGCGCGGATTTCTATGATGACGTCACGGTCATTATTGGGGTCTTGCGGTGTAAGCGCCTCTGTTAAAGTGGCTTGATTAGCCTCAATCCGTGGTTCAATTTCATCGAGTTCGGCTCGCGCCAGTTCAGCCAGTTCGGCATCTCCGGCAGTAGACATTTCTTTGGCTTGAGCTCTGGCATCATTGAGATGTTGGCGCTCATCGAAAAGCGCAATCAGTTCGTCGAGCTGACTTTTGCGCCTTGCAAGCTTCGGATACGAGGCATCACTAAAAACAGCTGGATCTTGCAGTTTCTTATCCAGTTCACTCAGTTCTGCTCGTAGTTTCGTTTCTTTATCGTCCATTATCTTATGACTTAAGTTTATACAAAAAACCGTCCGGAAACTATGGTCACGGACGGTTTGATTTAGCGTAGCTAGGATTCAGTCTTTTTTGCTTCAGCCTTTTCGGCTTTGGCAGTTTTGCGAGCAGCTTGTTTCTTGGCAGCGGCGGCACGCTTGTCTTTGGCGGCCTGGCCGGCAGCAGCGCGGGCCTTAAACTTATCAACGCGGCCTTCGATGTCGACAATGCGTTCTTCACCGGTGTAAAACGGGTGGGAAGAGCCAGAAATGTGCACTTTGATCAGCGGATATTCAACACCATCAAGTTTGATCGTTTCGTCAGTGTCGGCGGTAGAGCGCGTCAAATACGTCGTGTTGTCATTGAGGTCCTGAAACACAACCATACGATAGTTAGCGGGATGTAAGTCTTTCTTCATCGAAGACGTATTATACACATCTGTTAGTAATAAATCAACGCCCCTTGTCTCAATCAGGGAAATTTGCTAGAATAACAGGGTTACAAACTAAGCAGGTTTGGTAGGAATTCTCCTTTGTGAGTTCCGTGCAGGAGCATAAAGGTACCAAACTGAATGACCAAGAGTTCCAAGAAGGGAATTATTTACACATGGCTACGGATGTAGACATTAAGAAACTGCTCGAGGCCGGAGCACATTTTGGCCACAAAACTAGTCGATGGCACCCCAAAATGGCGCCATACATTCACAGCAAGCGCGATGGTTCGCACATTATTGACCTAACCAAGACGGTTACCGGTCTAGAAGAAGCACTGGAGTTCCTGACTAAGACAAGTGCCGCCGGTAAACAGGTACTGTTTGTTGGTACCAAGCGCCAGGCGCAAGACATTGTCAAAAAGGCAGCCGAAGCTACTGGGCAGCCATTTGTGACTGAGCGATGGCTTGGTGGCATGTTAACCAACTGGAATACCATTGGTGGTCGCGTCAAGCACCTGCAAGAGCTAGAGAACCGTATGGCTAGTGGTGAATTGGCCAACAAGTACAGCAAGCTTGAAGTACAGCGCTTCCAAGAAGAAATCGATCAAATGAATAGCATTTACGGCGGCATAAAGGAACTGTCAGCTCGCCCGGGCGCAGTCTTTGTCGTAGACGTTATTGCCGAAGCCAATGCCATTAAAGAAGCGACCAAGATCGGCATCCCAGTCGTTGCCATAGTCGACACAAATGCTGACCCGTCAGCTGTCACCTATCCAATTCCGGCTAACGACGATGCTATCAAGACTATTCAACTGATCTGCGACTACGTACAACAGGCCGTAACTGCTGGTAAGGCTAAGTCAAAACCAGCTGCCGACAAGACTGAATCAGCTAAATAACAGATAAATACTATACAAAGTATAGTAATGGAGGAATAAAACATGGCAATCGATATTGCTGAAGTAAAACGACTAAAAGACTTAACTGGTGTTGGTTTGACTGACGCCAAAGCCGCCCTGGAAGACGCCAAAGGTGACTTTGATAAAGCACTAGAAGCGATGCGCAAAAAGGGCATGACCAAGGCCGAAAAGCGTGGTGAGCGTGAAGCCCGTCAAGGCGTGGTTGGTACGTACAACCACGATGGCCGCATTGGCGTGATTGTAGAAGTTAACTGCGAGACGGACTTCGTGGCCCGTAACGAGATCTTTACTGACCTCGTAAAAGACATCGCAATGCACATCGCTGCCAGCACGCCTGAATACGTCAGTAGCGACGAGATCCCAGCGGATGTTCGTGAGGCCAAAAAGCAGGAACTGCTGGCTGGTGACGCACTCAAAGGCAAGCCAGCGGACATGGCCGACAAAATCGTGGAAGGTCAGCTGAGCAAATACTTCGCCGAACGTTGCCTGCTTGACCAACCGTTTATCAAAAACCCCGACCAGTCGGTTGGTGACTTCGTCAAAGAACACAATGCTCGTCTAGGCGAGAATATTTTGGTGCGCCGCTTTAGCCGAATTGAACTCGGAACCGCAAGTTAGGATTGACCGTGTCACAAGAAGCAGTAGATTTTCGACCGACCCTGAAACAGCGAGAGATCATTGTAGGTGTTGCGAGTCGCATTGTTAAGCAAACCGAGAGCTTGGATGAGGTACGACTTGTTGGTTTTGTCGAAGCGGCAAAATTATTCTTTCGTGGCGTGCCGCCATCGACACTGGACACCGCCGTTCACGAGGCTTGCCGAGAAGCGGGCGTGGAAGTCCAGCTGTATACCCCAGCAAAATATAATGCCGACGTGGCCTCACCGTTTGGACCAAGAACAGTACGGGTTATTAGCCGCGAAGAAGAACCGGTGCAAGATCCGCTCTTGGCGCGGCAGTTCTTAGGCAACGCTTGGCAGGCACACAATGTGTATCCGCCAGCCGACGACACAACCGAAGGTGTACAATAAATAACAGAAACCAGGAGGCACCATGGATCCAAACCAAGCAGTCAGTGATGCGCAGAACAAGCTCAAGCAAGCTGTAGAACATTTCCAGGAGGAGCTGAAAAAACTCCGCACCGGCCGAGCTCATCCAAGTATGTTGGACGGTATAAAAATCGAGGCTTACGGTGTCGAAATGCCACTGATTCAGGTTGCGACTGTCAGTACACCAGAAGCACAGCTGTTGCAGATTACGCCGTTTGACCCAAGCAATCTAGAGGCGATTAGTACTGCGATTCGCAATGACCAAGGTCTTGGCATGAATCCATCTGATGACGGGCATGTGGTGCGTGTGCCAGTGCCCCCGTTGACTGAAGAACGTCGGCGCGAGATTGTGAAGCAAGTTGGGCAACGACACGAAGAAGCTATGATTAGCATGCGTAACATTCGCCACGATGCCATGGATGCCATCGACAAAGCCAAGAAGGACAAGTCCATCGGTGAAGACGACGCCAAACGTTTGGAAAAGCAGGTTGATGACGCTATGAACAAAGCTAAGGCGGATGCCGAAGCCGCCGCCAAAGCCCGCGAACAAGAAATCATGAGCCTCTAGGCTGTATCTAGTTACCCCTATTCTTCGGAGTAAGAAACCAACACGGCCTTGTGGTCGGAATTCCCAGCAATGCCAATCTGTTCAACAGGTACAAATGGGCTATCTTTTTCGTCAAGAACGTAGTCAACCATGCCGTGACGTCCTTTGAGCCCAGTAAACCAATCTGGTGTTTTGACTACCTGTTGGGATGATACGAAGCCATCCTTGTTGAAGAGTGTCATTGGGAATCTCATTCTACCAATATTGAAGTCGCCAAGTACGAATGTGTGATTACTATCGGGGTGGCTGTTGGCAATGTTGATAACCTTCTGAACACTGTTAATACCTGTCTGCTTACGCCTAGGAGGGTTTTGATTCTGTAATAAGTGAGTGCCATCTACATCGATGGTTGTCTTGCCGTCTACCTTGCTAACCAATTCTGCGGACAACAGGTAACGGTCTCCACCTTTTTGATTTAGGTGACTGATATCGTGCAGTTTATAGCCCTTAACTTTCCAGCGATCCATATTGACGACAATGGCCAATTCTCTGGCATCTTGTTTGTCGCCGGCGCGGTAACGCAGTACGCGCCAATGGCCGTGGTCTGGGGTTAAGTCGGCATCTGATCTATTCGGTACTTCATTGAGGGAGAAGGCATCGATAACAAGGCCTTTCGCACGAGCTCGAGCGACAATGTTGTTCATGTCCTGGTGAGCTTGTTGGTCAGTATTACTGACATAGAGGTTGGCTTGGACCAAATTGATTGTTTTTATTCGTTTTTGATCTGGCGAATGGGGTGACGCATCCTTTCAGTGGCCATCAGAGATGTCTGCGGTTGCAGTAAAGAATGGGTGATCGCTTGTTTTTCGAACCAGGAAATTATCGTGTCTTTTGTAGTCTGAAAAGTATATATATTTTCCTGTGCCTAGTATGAAGTCAATTGTTTGGACTGCGGGGATTTGACAACCATCGGGGCCATTCTTGCCGCCCGAAGCCGCCACCAACAGGCCGCTTTTGGTCATCGTACAGAAGTAGTTTGTTTCGTTTGCGTCCCCGAAAACAACAATGGGCGTGTCGGGATCTTCTCTATGGAGTTTTGCAATCTGTTGTTTTTCAATACGTGTCGCTTGTGTGCGGTATTGCTGTTGGTGCGGGTTTTCTTTGGTATTTGCTGGGTTATGAAAGACGACTGCTCTTACAAAATTGCCCGTCGGTTTACCATTGTCGTCCAGGAATTCCAACATCGCAACGGGTACCTGAACCATTCTTCCGCCAAAATACGGAATTGAGAAATGGCTACTTCTAGACTCATCGAGCCGAAATACGCCTGAATCAAAAATCACTTGATCGCGGACTGCCGGATTGTGCGGGTAGCGCCCGTGTAAGCGTGCATATCTATCAAAAGCCGCCTGCTGTGAAGGACCAAATTCTTGCCACCCAGCAAGGACGGCATTATTTTGGGCTAAAAAATCAACCGCCCACCTTGTCCGTTGCGCACCTGATGCCATCTCGGCGTGTTTTCCACCCGGTGCTGTGTGTATGGCGCCCAAAACGTTCATTTGCGCAACCGTAATTGAGCCAATACGACCTGCAGTTGATGGCGTAGGTGAAGGGGGGTCCGAAGTCTCGGGCTGAGGAGGCGTTGTTCCAAGGGGAAATTCCAAGTCGGTCATAGCGATTGCTTCACCAGATACGCCGGCAGTTTCGACATCGTCTAATGTATGGGTTTTCGTGAATTTAGTTTTACCTGAACCATATATCTGCGCAGAAGTAAGGTCGGCTGGTGGTACACAAGCTTCACTGACACTGTTGGTACCGCCAGCAGCGCTAATGATGGCACCACTACGGGTAAGGCGGCAATAGGTATCATCGGCAGCAGTGCCTTCCTCGCCAATATCGCCAATGACGTAGACCGGTGTCTCAGGATCGTCTTCTAATAGCTGGGCTATCTCACTGTTGATTGCTTGTACGGCGTGGTGCCTGTTGGCTTCCTGAGATTTCGTCGTGTCAACGGGTAATGAGAATGCAATTACTGTGACAGACTTGCCAGTTTCGTTACTTCGCAGCTGTGCGACTGGTGCTTCCACCTCAGTACCATTGGCACCTGGAATTGTGAATGTTTTGCCGTCCACCAGACTAAAGCCCTCGTCACCAGTTCTATAGAATACAGTCCGTCGGCCGTCCGTAGCCGGACCTGGGAATGTGTCGAACTGCCCATTGCTGGCTTTGAGAAAAGCAGCTTCTCTGCTCGGGGTCAGGTACGAAAAAGCTCCGACTTCCACTTGCTGATCCTGTAGCAATTTAGTAGCGTCGGTCATTTGGGTATCGGAAGTGATGGGCGCGGTCGTCTCAGCTGTAGTAGCTAGGCGGAGGTCAATACTGGCAGCTTTAGCGCTAACGGTGTAGGTTGGTGCCGGTGCATTTATTGTCTCTAACGTTTGGAATAACGAGTTAACAATGTTATTCATGACATTATTCAACGAACTATTTTTCACGCCTGCTACTTGCTGTTCCCAGCCTTTTGGACATGCAACACTGGCATCACCAATGACCAGTTCACAGGTGGGTTTTGTCTCAGCAGGTGCGGTTTCGGTGGCTTTCGGTGGTTTGGGTGAGACGGTTACAGTTGGACCAGGAACCTCAACGGTCTTTGTAACAGTTGGGTTAGGGGGACTGTCTGGCAGTCCACTCGGTCCTGGTGTGGTCGGCTGCTTACTTGGGCCAGGATTTGCTTTGGGGCTTGGGGTCGGCTTGGCAGACAGGGTACTACCCTGAAGAATGTCGTGACTCGGTACATCGGCAGCTACTGCAGCTGGGTTACCCAACTCCGCCCCAGACGATCCTAGTTGTGACCCAAGCGCGAGCACTAAGGTTGTGACGGCCGCCGCACTACCCACGTAAAAACTTACCACCCCAGCGTTGTGTCTGCGCAAGACACGCTTATATTCTTGATGATTAGTGAAAGGAAAAATCTCTCCATTAGGGGCGACAAGCCCATCTGCAACCAAGGTGACATCTTTGCCGTCTTGGTTTGAGGTTGCTGTGTGTCTGAGGTGATCGGGATCTAAATTCAGGCCTAATCGGTTCAATTCACCTGATACCGCGGTGGCCCACTCATCAGTTGCCTCGACGCCGTCTGGCGGGAGGTCGTAGTGGAGCTCACCTTGACTAAACTTAAAAATCGACATCTGACACCTCGGAAACGCCTATTCTTGGTATTACTATAAACTCTATATTAGTATATCGCAATACTATGTTGTCGCATTAACGTTCTTGGCTTGTTGGTTCGGTAGAGGCTTTAAGCTGACAGGCCCGTGCAATGCCTTCGACGGCGAGGGCACAAACGCCATTATAGATATGCTTACAAGGGAGCTCGCCAATTGTTTTTGGCGTTTCGGCCACATCTTCGGGCGGCAGTTGAAGCGGCTCACTGGCGAGCAGCTGCTCCAAAGTGTCCGTCGCCAGACCTGAGGCCTCAGAGTTGGCGTACGGGCATGAACCCGCTTCGACGTGTTCACTGATGGTGGTTATATTTCCTGACATGTGGCAATACTATCAAATCAGCGTCGATGAAAAAAACGCCTATGGTTTTATTGGGTAAGCTGAGGGAATGCTTTGAAAAAATGCAGTCTATAGTCCCAGCAACTGAAACCAGTTATACTAATAGTCAATGTCGATATTCTTGTTAGTGTTGGGGCTAGTGTTATTTGTTGGCCTAGTAGTGGTGCACGAGTTGGGGCATTTTATTGTCGCCCGACGAAATGGAGTCGAAGCTGAGGAGTTTGGTGTTGGTTTCCCCCCGGCACTCTACCGCAAGCGAGTCAAAAGCAAGCGAGGTGATTTTGATTTCACTTGGAATCTGCTGCCGCTAGGTGGTTTTGTTCGCTTGAAGGGCGAGCATGACGCCGACACAGAGAAGGGTAGCTTCGGCGCGGCCAACACTTGGTCTAAGACCAAGATTATGGCAGCCGGCGTGGTCATGAACCTTATTACCGCGTACGTTTTGTTTATGATTGTCGCGCTCATTGGCATGCCCCAGTTGGTCGATGATCAATTTACAGTTGCGAGTGACAGCAAGACGGTCAGCAGCCAGTTATTTGTTGGCTACGTTGAACCTAGCTCGCCAGCATCGAGTGCGGGTCTGAAGTCTGGGGATCGACTACAAACCATCTCCAGTTCAACACATACGATATCGCTGGACAGCAACACACAGTTACCAACTATTACCAAGTCGTTTGCGGGCGAAACTGTCAACATATTGTATAGCCGGCAAGGCGATGAACGTCAGACAACGGCAAAACTTCGGACAACGGCTGAAGTGGCCGATAGCCAAAATACCAAAAACCCCAAGGGATATCTGGGCGTCGTGCCATCAACGTATAGCATGGTGCGTTCAACCTGGTCGGCACCGATTGTAGCCGGCGGGGTTATTGTGCAGTTTACGGGACTCACGTTCCAGGGTCTCGGCAAGGCACTGGCTGGGCTTGGTGGCATTGTAGCCGGCTTCGTAACGGGCAACGGGCAAGCTCGGCACAATGCTCAAACAGAGGCCTCCAGCCAGGTGGCCGGACCGGTCGGTATTTTCTTTATTCTGAAGGATGGTAGTCTGTTGGGTTACGAGTATGTGCTGTTCATCGTGGCGATAATTTCGTTAACCTTGGCTATCATGAATATTTTGCCGATCCCAGCCCTGGATGGTGGTCGCCTGTGGTTGACACTAGCGTCACGGGCCGTGAACAAGCCACTGTCACAGCGTACCGAAGAGATTGTCAATGCTACGGGTTTTGCAATTTTAATGCTCCTCATATTGCTAATTACCTTTGTCGATGTCCGAAGATTCTTCTAGCACAACCCCTGCGTCGACAGGGCCAATTATGGCAAAGTGGGTGGCACCGTTTGCATTTCTGGCGGTCCCATCGGCATTTATCATCGCCCAGCTAATCGGTGCGCTGACAACCGCTCAAGTCGGCATTTTGAGAGGGATACCCCCAAAGCAGATCGAGACATGGCTACAAAACAATCTGCTGGCACAGTTCTTGTTTATGATGCTCAGCGAGGCGTTGATTGTGTTGGCGATCTTTGGTCTACTGCGTTTCTTGCATTGGACCTGGCGTACAATTGGTTTATCGAAGCCGATGTTTAAGCACATTCTCTACGGCGTGGCAGCGGTTATCCCGTACTACATCCTGTATTTATTGATCGTGGCGCTTGTCTCAGCCCTGGTGCCAAGCCTGGATGTCAACCAAAAGCAGGAAATTGGCTTTGACAATGCAACGACACGAGTCGCGTTGCTGTTAACCTTCGTTAGTCTCGTCCTGATACCGCCATTTGTCGAGGAAATTGCCATGCGTGGTTTTATGTACACTGGACTTAAGACGTGGTTGCCGGTTGTACCAGCGGCACTTCTAGTGAGCGTCATATTCGGTATGGCACACTTGGCGGAAGGTGGCGAAGCCGGGCCGCTATGGATTGGCGCTATCGACACATTCACACTGTCTTTGGTGCTCGTATTTCTGCGAGAGAAGACCGGCAATCTCTGGGCCGGTATCACACTCCATGCACTCAAAAATTTCGTGGCATTTATGTTAGTTTTCGTCCTGCACGCCTCCTAGGGTACAATTATTGAGACATGAGAGTTACACAATTATTCACACGCACTACTAAAAACGTGCCCGCCGACGAGGTGAGCAAAAATGCGCAACTGCTGATTCAGGCCGGTTTTGTGTACAAGGAAATGGCGGGTGCCTACGCCTACTTACCACTTGGCTTGCGCGTAGTAGAAAATATCAAGCAAATTGTCCGTGAGGAGATGAATGCTCTTGGCAGCAATGAGCTGATTATGACGAGTCTGCAACACAAAGACACCTGGCTACCGACTGGACGCTGGGACGACAAGGTCGTGGACATCTGGTTCAAGTCACACTTGCAAGATGGAACTGAAGTAGGCCTGGCATGGAGTCACGAGGAACCAATTGTCCAAATGTTGCAGCAATACGTGCATAGCTATAAAGATTTACCCATCAGTCTGTACCAATTTCAGACCAAGATGCGCAATGAGCTGCGCGCCAAAAGCGGCATTATGCGCGGTCGTGAATTTGTCATGAAGGACATGTATTCCTTCCACACAAACGCAAAAGACCTCGAACAGTACTATAACGACACCATCGAAGCCTACAAGCGCGTTTACGAGCGGTTGGGCATTGGTGACGATACCTACGTCACGTTTGCGAGTGGTGGTGCTTTCACGAAGTTTAGCCACGAATTCCAGACTATTTGCGAGGCTGGCGAGGACATCATCTATTTGCACCGGGCTAAAAATGTCGCCATTAACGAAGAAGTGATTGATGACGCAGTCAAAGAACTTGGCATTACGCGTGATGAATTGGAAAAAGTTAAGACTGCCGAGGTAGGCAACATCTTTAACTTTGGTACCCAAAAAACTGACGAAATGGGCCTGTTCTATACTGACGCGGATGGTCAGCAGCAGTCACTCCACATAGGCAGCTATGGCATTGGCATAACAAGGGTCATGGGTGTTATTGTCGAGAAGTATTCAGACGAAAAAGGTATCGTCTGGCCAGAGGCGGTCGCACCATTTAGAGTGTACCTGGCACGACTTGGTGAAAATGATGATGTTATAAAGGCGGCGGATGAGTTATATTCCCACTTGACTCAGGCTGGCGTTGCGGTACTATATGATGACCGTAACGATGCGAGGGCGGGAGAAAAGTTCGCCGATGCAGATCTGTACGGTATCCCTTACCGGGTCGTTGTCAGTGACAAGACGGTGGCAGCCGGTAAGCTTGAAATGAAGAAAAGAACAAGCAAAGAGGCTCAGGCCGTCAGCGCAAAGGAGCTGATGAAACAACTGGGTGCAGAAGCATAAACGATTCGATATAATACCTTCGCAGACGAGAAACGAGAGGGTAGTGAGACGAGAGACTCCAGACCTGAACGAGAAAGGCAGTAACTAATGAACAAGCAGTACCGATTGACGAAAGATGGCGTAGCCGAGCTCGAGGCCGAGCTCCAGGCTCTTACCGCTGAGCGCGGCGCAATCGCTGACCGTATTAAGACTGCCCGCGAATTCGGCGACTTGGCCGAAAACGCTGAATACCAGTCCGCTCGTCAAGAACAGGAAAAGAACGACAACCGCATTGCCGAGATCCAGCACATCTTACAGAACACAGAGCTCATTAAGGCTCCGCGCGGCGACAGCAAGGTTCAATTAGGTTCCAAGGTTGTGCTGAAGTCTTCAGACGGCAAGAAAAAGGAATTCCGTGTTGTTGGTACCGTCGAAGCTGACCCACTAGAGGGTAAAATTTCTGATGAATCTCCACTTGGCCAGGCTGTACTCGGCAAAAAGGAAGGCGAAGAAGTCGAAATCGTAACTCCTAACGAAACCTCCAAGTACAAGATCGTCGACATCGGCTAGATTAGCTACTTGCAGGGCTATTCTATCTCACATCTAGCTAAAGTAGGTGCCGAGTGGCTAACAGAGACGAAATAGCGTATACTGCACAGTGAATTATGCAGTGGTTGAATAAGATTGCCGACGAATTGATTGCCCGACATCCCGAGGGTGATGTGGTGGTGTCTTCTGGTGTTTCGCCATCTGGCACGTATCATTTGGGTACGCTTCGTGAGGTGTTGACGGCCGAAGCTATCGCTTGGGAAGTGCGTCGTCGTGGCCGCCAGGCCAAACACTTTCACATCGTCGATGACCTGGACGTGTTTCGTAAAGTGCCAAAAGGTATCCCGGAAGACTTTAGCCAGTACCTGGGTAAGCCACTGTGCGACGTGCCATCACCAGACGGGAGCGCGGCGTCGTATGCCGATTACTATCTGGGGGATTTACACTTCGCTGCTGAAAAAATGCATCTAGACATGGAGGTCGTGAGAGCTCATCAAAAATACCGCGACGGCTTCTTCGAAGTGGCGGTCGAGAAAGCCTTGCAGCAAAAGGATGAGATCAAGGCAATTTTGGAGCGAATTTCAGGCCACAAGGTAGACGACAACTGGTCACCTGTGCAAGTAGTTGAAGATGGCTATCTTAAAAATCGACCAATCACTAGCTTTGACACCGACAAAAAAACAGTCACC
>JAGQNT010000063.1 GCA_020427965.1 Candidatus Saccharimonadota bacterium
ATGCGGGCCGATGCGCCGCCAGCGGTGCCGGGGAATCCCAAGCGACCGCCCGAGTTCGTTCGGTACAGTACCGGCGCGTAGTAACGCGGCCGGCCAAACATACAGCCATCTAGTGTGTTACTAGGTGGTTGTTTTCTATCTTGACGAACGGTGTGAATTAGATAAAGTGTAGGCACAAATTTTGTTCTTTCTAGTACTGGAGATCAACCGCACATGAGTGCATCAACCGCAAACCCTGCGCAGTCTATCGTGTTTCTGCAAACCAAACTGGAAGTGCTGAACGTGCAAGTACAAGATCAGACCATGGCACGTCATTTGACTGCCGAACAAAAGCGCGCGATTAACCATCAGCGTCGGACGCTGTGGTTGTAGATCGCTGAACTGCAGAAACAAGTGAGTATTGCGTAAGGTCAGGGGCGAAGTCGTGTACGACTTCGCCCCACATCCACTGCCTTAATGGGCAGTTTTTTATTTTGTCACTGGTAGAATACGGCATGCATGCTGGTTTGGTGTACGGAGGTCTGTTGGCGGTAGTGGTCGGTATTGGGCTTGAGACAGTTTTCAAGTGGTCGATTGAAGTTGCCGCGTGGTTGCTGGTGTTGGCGGTTGGGGTGGGGTTGGTAGGGCGGCGAAAAAGCAAAGCTTTTTCGCCGCTACTCCTTTTCATCACCCTTGCCCTCACCGCCATGGCGCTTGGCATGGTGCGAACACAGCATGTTGCTGCTCAGTTTGCTGAGTCACCACTTCAAGCGGCGGTTGGAGAAGAGGTATCGCTCACTGGTGTGGTGGTGACCGAACCAGACTATCGTGAACGAACGGTTCACCTGTATGTGCAAACAGACACAGATAAGATCCTCGTCACTACCGATCGACTTGCCCAAGTCTCATACGGTGATCAGGTATCGATCGAAGGGAAGTTATCGACTCCGGAGTCATTTACCACCGAGCTCGGTCGGACCTTCAACTACCCAGGATATCTTTTGGCGCGTGGCGTACAGTACACGATCTCTTTTGCCACTATCGAAGTGCTTTCTACTCGGCAGGGCCATCCAGTCTCCCCACCAGCTCCCGGCCTCGTGCGTACCC
>JAGQNT010000064.1 GCA_020427965.1 Candidatus Saccharimonadota bacterium
AACCCGTTGTGAGCAAGATAGGAAGCCCGCCCAGTAGCCACTACATAACCAAGTGTGCGAGGGGTTGGATTTGAACCAACGATGTATCTTACGTCACGGATTTACAGTCCGCTTGCTTCAACCACTTGCATACCCGCGCATAACCGGAGCAACAACTATACGCGCGGTTACCCGGGGTAGTTTCCTCCTTATCGCTGTGTAACTACCAAACCCTCATGCTGGCTAGATAGGATTCGAACCTATGCGCTACGCATTAACAGTGCGTTGCTCTACCGCTGAGCTACTAACCAATATGCCGTTACGGGAGTCACCCCGTTTCTTATCGTATACGACTCTTGTACTAGCCACTAACCAAGTGGCACGTGCTGGCCCGCAAGGATTCGAACCTCAGTCTGATGGCTCAAAACCACCGGTCCTACCACTAGACGACAGGCCAATGCGGACGGTGTTGGAGTCGAACCAACCTCATGGAGTTTTGGAGACTCCTTCGCCTACCTCGGAACATGACCGACCTATACATACTGCTGGCCGTTGCAGACGGTAATTCCAGCAGCACCACCGGCAGCACCTAACTGCCATTTTTTAAGTAAGTTCCACGGGTGGACGCTTCCCTTACCGAGTCCCAGCTTAGACACTGCACTGCCCGAGGGACCAGTGTAGCGGGTCGAAGATTCGAACTTCGTACTGTCGGTTATGAGCCGACCGTGTTGCCATTACACCAACCCGCTAGGCGGTGGCACTTCTTCAAGCGAGTGTCACCCTTCATCACGTAAGTAATGGTGTGTTCTATGAGACACACTATAGTGGGCTTATAATCCACGTTTGAAGTGGCATCGTCGCGTGAATACCACTCCGTCTGCTATTGTACTAGCCCTCGCAGGAAACGCAAGTTCCTCCTACTACTTGTGCGGGGACAACTTCTTTATACTTGAATCCCTCATCAAGCAATCCTTGGTGGTACTCAACTTCTTGCTGGTTTTTAATAACGACGATACTTTCGTCTCCTTTTGGTGAAGTGCGGATATAACGCTTGTCAATTTGAATCATAATTTAAGAACTAAAGGTAGTAAAAGGGGAGTATTAAACTCCCCTAATTTGCTCGTCTACTCCGAGCCGTCATTTAATTGTTCAAGTGGACAAAATGTTTCGGTAAGTAGGTCAGATTGCTTAGTAGAAAATTGCTTGACATAGTAGTCGAAACATTCTCT
>JAGQNT010000065.1 GCA_020427965.1 Candidatus Saccharimonadota bacterium
CACTAGCCCGTAAAAAGGAAATGCTTTCCACGCGGCTATTGCGACGACTAAAGGCAAAGCAAGATTGATGTCAAGCAACCACTTCGGATTTTGAGTGAGCCCCGGTAGCAAGAAATGTGCTAGAACATTGACAATGCCAAAGTTGGGATTCAATATCCAGTAGAAAACTAGTACCGTCGGGAGATCGGGGAAGGCCCACGGTAATGTCATTACAGCTCTGGCGACGGAGCGACCTCTAAATCGCTGGTTCATCAGCAGTGCCGAAAGCAGCCCAATTCCAACTGATAGCACAACTGTCGCGCCCATGAACATAAAGGTAACCCGCATCGAATTCCAGAAGTTTTTGTCATGAAGCATGCGATCATAATTCGCTAACCCCACCCACTTGACCGTTCCGATGCCCAAGACATCGCTCGTAAAACTGGAGCCGAACTGCTGGACTATCGGTACCAAGATAAATATGGTTTCATACAAGATTATTGGTAAGGCGAGCATGTACGGAAGGAAATCACGTCGGTTCCTTACAGTCCCGTTGACTACCTGCACATTGGCGACTGCTTGTTCAGCCATAAAAAATTCCTTCTGAAGTTGCTGGTAAGAGCACGAGTATCTCGTGCTCTTATCTCACATTTGACGGATTACAAGCGTTTTACGATGTAAAGACACGTTCGGCTAGTTGTTCGGCTTCTGTCTGGGCAGCAGCCATAGCATCTTCAACCGAAGCTGCACCCGCCAGTATTTCCTCTATGTGCGGTGTTACCACCTGTCCGAGTTCGTCATTGAAGAGTACGAAGTCACCCAATACTTCGGGTACTGTGATAGCCGCAGTGGCATCGTAACCATCAGCCCACGTCAATGTCTCGCGATATTCGGGGCGGATACCACCTTCTATTGCTGGAATAACGTCTAGGCATCGTTCCAGAAGTTCCTGATAATTTTCCTTCTGATAGAGCCACGATAGGAATTCTTTAGCCGCAGCTTGTTTTTCCGGCTCGGTGTTGGCATTGACGCATATTGGGTGAATACGGGTAA
>JAGQNT010000066.1 GCA_020427965.1 Candidatus Saccharimonadota bacterium
ATATAATAAACACTCAAATTATCAAGACTGGTTTTAGGGGGAGCGGCTAGAGACCGCTCGACCCCATCTGAAAAGTATTTACGGGAGTGGCAAAAGGCCTGCTCGAGTTAATTTCTCTAGCAGGGTGATGAAAGTCTACTAGGCTAGCCATGTTACGGCGCCCGTTCATCACTATCTTGAAAGCGGTGGATCGCACGTATCAAGATACCTTGCCCGGCTTATGCCCTCAGGCAGCTGCTGGTTGAGCAGTTTGACTGCGGACGATGTGCAGCGAGTAGCCCTTGCGGCCAGCGCTCACTACAACACCCAGCGACTCGAGTGCGGCGTAAGCAGCTCCGTGCCCCCAGCCCATGGCTCTCGCCAATGCTTCGATAGCGCTGTCGAAAGATGTGAACTGCTTGGTGCTTCGGATGAACTTGAGGGCTTCACGGCGCTTGGAGGCGCTGATTTGCCCAATTTTTTCTGTTCTGGCCACCGGTAGCCTCCCCTGGTTGCTCTTCTTCTGTGTTCCTGGATGAAACACAGAACTAAGCAACCGACTAAACTTAGAGTGTCAAGATTGATATATCCAGGTTGTAAAAATACGAAAAAACCGGCTTTCGGTGTTTAAGCGAATGTGCCGGTTTATTTACAGATCTTTTTCTAAACTAACAACACACTTCGCTTAAGCGAGAATCACGAGGCTGAGGCCGAGTGTTCGTGTTGTCATTGCTAATTAAGATACCTCTAAGTTTTTTTCGTGTCAACTCGGCTATGCAAAGTCAATAAATGTTGAAGCCCCGGGGACGAATCCCCGGGGCTTGTAACGGCATATCTAGGTGACCGTCGCACCTTGCTTCTTACCAGCCAGAGCGTCCTCCCCCGGTATGGTGACTTCCGCCCCCGAAGGAGCTGAAGCTCGAACGCCCGCCTCCAGTCGAGAAACCGCTGGAACCGAACGATGTACGTGAGCCACCGGTGGAAAAGCCACCTGTGCCGAAGCTCGAACGACTCGAATAGCTCGGTCGACGCGCTTCGACAGCGGCGCTCACGTCACCCTTACACTTCTTGTGCAGCCCCTCGAGCGCCTGCTCGTACAACTGCCACAAGACGATCCGCTCAGCCACGCTCAGTTCTGAGCCGATGTGATGATCGGAGCTCAGTTGCTCGAGGTCCCTCAGACGCTTGCTCTTGATGTCGCCCTTGTGGTCCTGGATGTACTTACCCAGATCCTTCTCGGCTTCACGAGCTTCACGTTCGGCGTCTGCCAGCCGCGCACGCTCCGCTTCCGCGGATTCGTACTCTTCACTGGCTTCATCCTGCTCTTGGGAAATCGAGTCGATGAGCTTCTCGAGCTGATCGACAATGCTCAGGTATTCCGGGTGCTTCTGGGTCCCCAGGTGCAAACGGATGTCCGCAATCTGCGCACCAATCTGTCTCAGGGCCTCGAGTTCGTCGGTGCCAACGTCTTTACGATGGTCGTTGCAGAATCGAATTGCCCGCTCACACCTGCGTCGTGCATCCTCGACCAGCGTGCCGGTCTTGCTTCGCATGCGCTTGAGCTGTCCGTTCAGACCAGAAACCTCATGGTAGAGAGCTTCCGCCTGAGTGAGCATCGTGTCAACCTCATCGATGGATTTCTGCGCACCGATGTAGTCCTGGACTGCCCTGCTCGCGAGTACTCTGATCGCCGGGATGTCGACCTCACACTCATCCAACAAGGCGTCGGCCTCGGAACCGAAGTTCTCAATGCTGACCAAGCTGGCAAGTCCGAACTCGTCCAGCATCTGGCCGTAGAGGGCCTCTGCCTGGGCCTGTACTGCACGCAAACCCTTGAGACGCTCGTCGAGCGTCGCCGTGGTCGCGAGCAACGTGCTACCCAGGGTGGGCAACGCCTCAACTTCGGCCTCGAGCGCCTCCGCCTCAGCGGCGAACTGATCGAGTAGTTCTTGGCCAGCCTTGAAACGAGCATCGACAAGGCAACCCTCCGAAGAGAGAAGCAACTTTTCGAGCTTGGCAACATCAGCGTCGAAGTGCCCCGTCTTCCAACCTTGCTCACGCAGATTGGCAAGCGCCAGTGCAATAGCAGCGTGGCATTGGCGCGCCTTGGCGCCCCGTTCACTACTGGTCGTGATCAGCTCCGAATACTTCGCTACCGCTTTGACAAATTCGTCGTATACGGCGTTGAACGAGTCTACGTCTGCCTCGAACTTCTTGGCGTCGGACTCGAGCTTCTCCCAGCCCAACGTGGTTGTGGGGTTGGGAGTCCTCGTGAGTGTCAGATGTTGCTGTGAGATTGCCGCCAGTCGCTGTCCGAGCATCTGCTTCGTGTTGAGAAATGAGCGCGTTTCGCTCTCATTACCCAAGGCGACCGAAGCAGTCACACGATTCAGCATCGTTTCGTAGTTGCCCTCGAGGATGATTTGCCCGCTTACGGCGGTTGCTCGTGCAACCACTGCTTCGGCCGAGCTCTTCGCCATCTCATACTTCTGGCGCCGGCGACGACGCTCTTCGAGGTAACCACTGAGTCCCGTGATTCCAAAGAACAGCAGTACGAAGAACACGATACCAGCCAGCACCCAGAGGAACACTCCCCAGGGTACGTCTACCGGCTTGTTCTGCGTGCTGGTCGTCTGGTTGCTTGCTACGCCGCCACCCGTATTCGTATTGGGTTGTGTCAGCGGTGCCGTCAACAATTCGGTGTAGGCCTTCATGCCCTCCTTGAGCGCAAACGTCACGCCATTGCCAGCCGCGAGGTTATCGCGAATGACATTGTTGCGAACATCCGCCTCCTTCTGTTGCGTGATCCGCACCGTCAAACCGGTTCCGACGTAGGTGTCGACGATCCGGTCATCCATTGCGATCACGATGATCAGCTGACGTGGTGCCAAACCGGTGTCGGTCGAGGCGTCATACCACGACGGGCACTCTGCGAGAGCCGACTTGAGCCACTGCTCGTGGCTCTGCCCCGAGACGCTGTTGATGACCACGGCATGAACCGCGACATCTTGCGCTTCGAGATCTGAGACTGCCCGAGTCAGGCCTTCATCGGTCGTCGAGACCGAATCATTACCGGCATATATCGGCACATCGCAGTAACCGGCAGCATTTGCCGGACTGCCTGGGGGTGCAAGCATCCCCAGGGTCGCGACCATTGCGGTCGCCACGATCACCAGAGCACGACGCATCCGGATCACCTAACCTTTCGTTGTGTTGTGTTGGTTTTGACTACGTACTGCTTGAGCAAGCTGAGTGTTTCGTAGACAAAACAGGAGTCCACCCTCCTGTGGGACTACTCTTCTGCCTACAATTACTCAGCCACTAGTAAAAAGCCATATTATTAAAAATTACATCTCACATCAATAAGTAGTAAGATAACTATACTATAACAGAAATGTATACATTTGCATATAATTAGCTTTAGATTTGATTGTGTTTAGACCTCTGAATCGCGAACCCACAACCTCATTCTCTTAACTTCTCGCCTAAATACTATAGCGGTCGATTTCGGATTGCATTTTAGTGGCGTTCGATTCAAGTTCGGCCAGCTGATCTTTTGTCTGCTGAACAACTGTCTTGGGGGCGTTCTTTAAGTAAGCCTTATTTGCTAACCTGCCCCTGAGCTTTTCGAGTGTATCCTGGACTTGCTTGAGCTGTTCTTCGAGTTTTCTGGCGTAGTTGCGGGCTGTTTGACTATCGATATCTAGCCAAGCCTCAATATTGGTCTGGGTCAGATTAAGTCCTTTGCCTTCCTCGACCATTACGACTCCGTTAAGTTTGGCAAGTTTGCCAATATTTTGTGCGTTATCGTTCAAAATCTGGGAGTTCTTATAATACAGGGTCACGTTATTAGCCTTTAAGGTCGAGATTATCTGACGGCATTCACCAATGATGGCTTTAACTTCGGCAAATTCACTTGCGAGCTTTGGTTCAATTTTATGCGGTTCTGGCCAGGTTTTTAGCATTAATAACTGATTATCTGCCTGGTGCAAGGTTTGCCAGATGGCCTCGGTAACAAATGGTGCAAACGGGTGAGCTAACTTTAAGCAAGCTTCTAAGATGTAGCCGAGCAAGGCTGGATTACTGCTAGTCTTGCTCGCTTCGATATACCAATCGGCAAAATCGTTCCAGACAAAACTATAGATTGCGTCGTAGGCCTCGCCTACCCGGTAAGCCTGCATGTGTTTATGGGCGGTCGCAATAGTTTGGTTCAGTTGACCCACAATCCAGTGGTCGGCTGGTGTTTTGGGTGCGCAGCTAGGCTTAACATTTGCCACGATAGTTTGGCTAAAACGGGCAATATTCCAGAGCTTATTACAGAAGTTACGGCCACCAACAATCTTGGCTACCGAATACGGCTGATTATTACCTGCTGTTGTGCCGTTGATTAGCCCAAGGCGTAGGGCATCGGAGCCATATTCTTCGAGGGTGTCCATCGGGTTAACCACGTTGCCTTTACTCTTGCTCATCTTGGCGCCGTTTTCGTCGACAATCATCCCGTGAAAGTAGATCTGCTTAAATGGTGGCTGTTTGGTAACGTAATAACCAAGCACAATCATTCGACTCACCCATTGCCTTAACAGATCACTTCCTGTTTCCATTAGACTGGTTGGATAAAATTGGCTCGAATCGGCACTGGGGTATTCTAGGGTTGCATATGGCCACTGGCCGCTACTCCACCAAGTGTCAAAAACATCTGGATCGCGCCGGTATGTTCGACCTTTTACCTCTATGGTTGATTGTTCGACGCGGGTATCGAAAATCCAGTCGTCGGGATCTTCGGTATTCTGAAAAACTGGTATCGGGATACCCCAAGCAATTTGGCGGCTAATATTCCAATCTTTGATATCCGATAGATAAGCGATGATTTCGGCTAACTTTTTCTTTGGGTATAGGCTAATCTCGCCCTTTTTGAGGTGTTTAATAGCCTCTTCGGCAAGTGGTTTCATGCTTACGAACCATTGTTCTAGGAGCAGCGGCTCAATAACTGTGCCACACTTATAACAGGTACCAACCCGGTTTTGATATTTCTCGTCGACTTTTACCAGCAGCCCCTTCTCTTCTAGGGCTTTGACTACTGCTTTGCGGGCTTCGAGTACGCTCATGCCGGCAAACTTACCGGCTAGTTCGTTCATCGTACCATCGAGGTTTATAACAGTTTTGGCTGGCAGATTATGGCGCTGGGCAACTTCCCAGTCGTTAAAGTCATGAGCGGGGGTAATCTTGACTGCCCCGGTACCAAATTCGCGGTCGACCATTTCGTCGGCCACCACAGTTAGCTTAAAGGGCCCGTTTAGCCCCTCGACCTCGATCTCTTTGCCGACTAAGTCTTTGTAGCGCTCGTCTTCGGGGTGTACGGCTACAGCGGTGTCGCCAAACTTAGTCTCTGGGCGGGTGGTGGCTAATGTAAATGGACCGTACTTCATGTAGTACAGTGGCGTGGTGCGATCTTCGTAAGCGACCTCGATGTCCGAGAACGATGTGCCGTGTTTAGTGCAGTAATTAACAAGCCTTTCGCCTCTGTAAATGAGCCTATCTTGCCACATTTTTTTGAAGGTCTCGTAGGCGCGGTTGATGATTTTATCGTCGAGCGTAAAAGTACTGCGACTCCAGTCGCAGCTAATCCCAAAGGCTCGGATCTGGTTTTCCATGTTGCCGCGGTTTTGTTCGACGAAGTCCCAGACCTGTCGGTAGAGTTCTTCGCGACTAAAATCGAAACGACTTTTACCCTGCTCTTCGAGTTTTTTTTCGTAGACGTACCAGGTTTCGAAACCGGCGTGATCGGCTCCTGGCAGCATTAACACCTGTTTGCCTTGCATTCTTTGGTAGCGACCGATGGTATCTTTAAGCTGGAAGTCGAGTGCATGGCCCATGTGCAAGTTGGCATTGGCGTTCGGTGGTGGCAAAGTCATCGAGAAGCTATCTTTTGCTGGTGCTTTTTTCGGGGTAAAGGCGTGCTCGCCTTCCCAGAGTGCGTAAATATCGGCTTCGAACTCGGCGGGGATGTATGCTTTTGGTAAATCCATAACAGGGCAATTATAACAGAAGTAATTAGATGTATCCTCTTTTGAAAGTAAAACATTAAATCTCATTCTTCTATTTTTGAATAGACCAAAAACAGAAGCAAAAAAGTCTTCTAGCCACTCCAGAACAAGAGGACTATCAACCCGAGCTTAGTAAAATCTGGTAGCCGCGGAACTCAGGCTAGTAAACTAGCCCTCAAACAGTCCTCGCCACCATACTTTACTAACCACAGTTTGCTAATCTGTTCTGGAGAGATGCTGGATTATTGTGACTGAGAGGTATTAGATTACGTGATAACAGGGGTAGAAAATGTTTCACGTGAAACATTTTAACACACTCAAAATCGCTCTAATGCGTGAGTGTGCAGACATTTTCTATAACCACGTTTTTGTTTACGTATGAATTATAACATAAGCTTTTAGAAATAACGAGAAAACCCCGAGCCCCTGAGAGGGCTCTAGGGCTCTCGATCAGAGGGTTACGGGGCTAATTAAGTTTGAGTGGTCGGGGGAGTTTTGATGCGCTTGTCGCCGCGATCCAGCCAGCACATCCGCTCGCCGCACGTGAGCGCCATGACGCTGAAACTGGGTAGGTACATGTACCTCACGCCGAGGACGGCCACGTAAACGAGTACTTTTACCCACCAGGGGCCGTCGAAACTAGACGACAGTATGCTTGCCAACAAAATTGCCATAAAGGTCATTGCAACTCCTTGTCTAAAGAACTAGCTCACTCGAACTCGCATTATTATATCATTATCTTAAGAATATGTCGATTACATCTTGAGAGAAGGGTCGATGGCTAGGGTATAGGGGTCGGCTGGGGTTTGGCCGGCCAAGGCCTGATAACAACCCAGGCAGCCGATCATCGCGCCGTTGTCGGTGCACAGTTCGGGTGGGGCATAGCTAACCTCGATAGGTAAGCGGTCGCTCAGCTGGCGACGTAACTCTTGACTGGCGGCTACACCACCGGCAATAACCACAGACTTGGGCAAGAATTCGTTGTAAGCTTGAACAGTTTTGTCGACGACAATCTTAACTGCTTTAAACTGAAAGCTAGCGGCGATATTAGCAATTTGAGCTTCAGACAGGCCTTTAGCCACCTCGAAGCTAGGCATCCGGTAGTCGCCACCGGCTAGCCCCTGAGCAAGCCGTAAAACGGCTGTTTTGAGCCCAGAAAAGCTAAAGTTGTAGCCCTCGACTTGTGGGGTAGGTAAAGGGTAGGCTTGGGGATTACCGTTTAAGGCAGTTTTGGCGATGCTTGGGCCACCAGGGTAGGCTAGACCGAGGATTTTGGCGATCTTGTCGAAGGCCTCGCCGATAGCATCGTCTTGGGCTTCGCCAAGTAAACGATAGTCGAACTCGCTCTCGAAGTAGGCCAGTTGGCTATGTTTGCCACTAACTATCAGAGCTAACATCGGAAACTCTGGCTTCTTCGCAGGATATACTGTGGCGCTGGGTGTCGATTTTTGACTGCGCTGCTCACTCACCGCACCTGATTGTGTGCGCCTTATTCCGCTGCTCGCCAAGAAATCACCACCAGCACTCACAGATATCCCGCTGTTACGAATATCTTCGGGTCCTTCAGTTAAGAAGTTGGCAAACACATGGCCAACCACGTGGTTGCAGGCTTGTAAGGGTTTGTTTTTAACGATTGCTAATACCCGAGCCGCCAAGGTGCCAATCAACAAGCTACCAGATAAGCCAGCCCCGTAAGTGACCGCAATTGCGTCGATATCGTCCCAGCTGCAAGCAGCCTCGTCGAGAGCGGTCTGAATAATCGGATTGATTGCTTCTAGGTGGCTGCGGGCGGCAATTTCGGGCACCACACCACCGTAACGAGCGTGAATGTCGATCTGGCTAAGCACCGCACTGCTCTGCACCCGCTGGCCATCTTCGATAACCGCCGCGGCGGTTTCGTCACAACTCGATTCGATCCCTAATATTTTCATCAGCCCAGATTATAACACCTCAGACAAACCGAACCGGTTAGTGGTATAATTTAGGTATGAAGAAGGCGGTCAAACAACTAGCCGAGAAGGCGCTACGTGGTGGGCTTTATAACAAAGTGGTTTTGCCGAAACACTATGCGAACGCCGTCGCCCAAAACATCAAGCACGGGTTTCCGGCCCGCCGGCTCAAGGTAATTGGTGTAACCGGTACCAATGGTAAAACCAGCACCTGTTATTTAATCCATAGCATGCTACTGGCAGCGGGCTACAAAGCTGGCCTAATGACCACGGTGGCTTACGGAGTGGGTAAGAATATTCAGCCGCAAATTCACCACATGACTAGCCAGCCGATTGGTCTGCTGCTGGAGCGGATAGAAAAGATGAAAGCCGAGGGCATGGACATCTTAGTATTAGAAGTCACCAGCCACGCCTTGGCTCAGTTCCGCACCATGGGTGTGCCGTTCGATATTGCGGTAATGACCAACGTCACCCACGAGCATCTCGATTACCATGGTACTTTTGGCGCCTATCTGGGGGCTAAACTCAAGCTGTTTAAATTGGCCAATCGGAATAAGCACGGGCACCGGATTGGAATAGTTAACGCCGACGACGAAAACGCCGCTGTTTTTGCCGATGCGATTGAAAATGTCCTGGCTTATACGCTAGATCCTAAAGCAACAGGTGCTGTCGCGGCGCCGCGCAAGCTCAAGCTAACCCCGCGCGGTAGTACCTACGAAACCGAGATCAAGGGAGTCAAACTTAAGCTCAAGTGCAATTTACCAGGCAGTTTTAATGTGGCCAACAGTTTGGCCGCGGCGAGTGTGGGCGTGGCCTTGGGCCTCGAGGCCAAGCAGATCGAGGCAGGCATCGCCAATCTCGACAACGTCGAAGGCCGAATGACTAGGGTCGACGAAGGCCAAAGTTTTGACGTAATTGTCGATTTTGCCCACACACCAGATAGTTTCGAGAAGTTATTCAAAGATTTGCGACCAGTGGTCAAGGGCAGACTAATTGCTTTGTTTGGTAGCGCTGGCCGGCGCGACGAATCCAAGCGAGCCATTCAAGGCCGACTAGCCGGCAAATATGCCGATTTGGTCGTGGTGACCGAAGAGGACGACCGCGATATCGACGGTACCGAGATTATGAATCAGATTGCTCACGGGGCCGAGGAGTCGGGCAAGGTTCGTGATCAAGATCTATTTTTGGTACATAACCGCACCCAGGCGATCGAGCTTGCCCTCATGCAGGCCAAAAAGGGCGATACAGTCATTTTGCTAGGCAAGGGCCACGAGAAGACCATCGAGCGAGCTGTCGGTAGTGGCGGTACTAAAGACCCCGATAACCCATGGGAAGAGCACCCATGGGACGAGATCGGCACCACCCGCAAACTTCTTAAGACTATAAAATAGTATTGTAAAATAAGCATAAGTAGTGTATAATAGTGTTATTGATCATGAGAGTGGTCATGAATTTTTGACAATGTGTGAAAAAAAAGCCGCGGTTTTCCGGAGGTGTGTGTTTAAGTGGTTTTAACACAGACCCCCGGAAAGCCAACAGGCGGCTTACTTCTACCCGGGAAATTGATTGGAACTACTACAGCCATGACCATGACCATGACCGACTCGACCGTCAGCACCGACAACCTGCTCCAGCAGGTTGGTGCCATCACCAGCCACAAGTTCTACGAAGTGGTGATTGGCGATGCCAGGGTCATCCTGGACATCGCAACCATCCACGGGATCGGCAGCAGGCAGGACGCCAACAACGCGAATTCCATCTGCTGGGCCATCCGCGTGGCCGAAGGCAAGATCAACGCCCTCGAGGGCTTCTACCGCAAGGTGGAGGCCCAGCTGGCCGCGGTGCGCGAGCACCCACAGAGCGAGCACCTCTACGGGCGGGTCCGCGCCGACATCGACGCCGGCATGCCGGCGATCGGTCAAGAGCTTCAGCACCAGCTGCAGTTCGCGCAGGAGAGGCTCTTGCCGGGCCTCGAGAAGCGCCAGGTCAGCCTGGACAAGGCCCTGCAGATCCTGGCGCGAGTGCGCCAGGAAGAGGCTTACGCCGACTTCGTGGACCAGCGCGGCCCGGCACCGGCCGAGTGCTTCGAGAACCTCGATGTTCTCTGGGCGCATCTCCACGCCTACAGGGAGTGGAACAGCGTTCTGCCCGACAACCCCGCCTTGCGGCACATGGGGCTCGACCCCAGTGTGACCCACCAGGGTCACCGGCCGCACAGCTCCGCCAGCCGGCGGGGTGCCGGTCCGCGTGACGACGTCCGCCCGAAGGCCCGCAACCCCAAGGGGAAGCGGGGCAAGGGGAACAAGCAGTAGCCGCCAGGCCAGGGCTTAAGCCAAGGGTGGGAGAGGTGCGACAAGTAGGCATTTGTCTACTTGCTAAGAGCGCAATACCTCTCCTGCCCGGGGCAATCAACACACATTGTCACTTCACCAAAGGTTTTACTAGAAATTTAAAACTTTTGACGAAGTTAAAGAGTCAGACTAACACAGCGGATAAAACCACCGCCCTTAACTAGCTCGGTTACGTTCGGACTAAGCACGTTGTAACCTCTATCACGTAACTCACTTGCCAGATTATGAGCGTGATTGCTCATAATTACGGTTTTTCCTGTACTAACTAGGTTGCACGCGAAACCAGTTTTAGCTTCGTCGAAGCTAACCTCGATTTTATCAATATCTGTTAGTGCACGGATTTTGGCTTGGCTTTCGGGCAGCAAGGCATCCGGGCAATACGCGATGGTGTGGTCGTCGATGACCGCAAGCGCAAGATCGAGATCGTAAAAGAAGCTATCTGGCCAGCCGGTGACCGGATTGATGACCGGTTGGTTGTCGGCACCTAGCTCTGGAATAGCTTGCACACCGATAACAGTTTTACCAAATTCGCGTCCGAGCATGTCGTGCACCTCGGGGCTGGTGCGGTACTGACTACCAACAAAAATGTAGTTACCGCAGGGTAGGGCATCGCCCTGGCCACTAAAGTGGAGATCATCTGGCAATTTAACTGTCTCGAAACCAAGCTTTTGCAGCGTTTCGAGCGCATAGGGCTCTTCTGAGGCGCGTTGCTCTGGCAAATTACTCATGACTGCCTTATCGCCAATTACCAGCGCCCAGTTGGCCGTATAAACCCCGTCTTGGCTAGTAGGTGGTGCGGGTACTTGAATAACCTCTATACCAGCTTGCTCGAACAAACTTTTGATTTCGGCATGTTCGGCTTGGGCTCTGGCTAGATCGACAGGCTTGGAGGCATCCATATGCGAGTTGATCGCGAATCCGTCGTTAAAGTAGTTGGCATCGGACATCAAGACGCGTTGGTTAATCAGACTCATAGAAAAGTAGTATATAGGCCGAAGGCCTTAGGGGCTAGTTTTAAGGAAAGCAAAGCATTAAATCTTTACTAATATTTTCAAGAAAGCAAAGCTTTCCATCTCACTCTTCTATTTTTGAAGAGACCAAAAACAGAAGCAAAAAAAGTCTTCCCAGCCACCCAAACATCCAGACTATCAAGCTTACAG
>JAGQNT010000067.1 GCA_020427965.1 Candidatus Saccharimonadota bacterium
ATTAATTTTTCGTTCGCCATTAATTGCTTGCTCAAGAACATCGGAGGCACCGGCTGCAACGCGGTGCAAACCTTCCATTTCTTCAGCCGACTGTTCTGGGATTTCTGAAGCTTGTTCTGGTAATTCTCCAGTCACTTCACTGTTTTCAACACGGTTGATATCTTGTGTTGATTCTTCGATGTCTTGGTTGGGTACATTGCTTTGTGGTGCTGCTTCTGGATTCATAAGGTACGATCTTGTTTATTTTTGATAATTTTTAACGTACGTTCATTATAGCACAAGCGTTAAGCAAAGTCAAGTTTGCTCTCTGTTAATTCTCAGGAAGGTTCTGAATCATGTCTGGAACGCGAAGGAAGTCGTCTACAAGTGTTTGGCGCAGGCTACCGTTATAAAGCGCAGCCGCCGGATGATACAAAGGGACAACATTGAGTTTGTCACTACCAAGTTGTATGGATTTCACCTGTCCATGGACATCGCTTATTTTTATACCAGGCAAGAAGTATTCCATGCTATGGCGTCCAAGGGTTATGACGACCTTTGGTTCGATAATTTCCAACTGCTTGAGCAAGTATGGCAAAAACTCTTTCTTCTCTCCCGGTGATGGATCGCGATTATTCGGTGGGCGGTATTTCACTATATTCGTTATGTAAACATCACGGCGATCCATACCAGCCTGAGCCAGCATTTCATTAAGGAACTTTCCAGCCGCACCGACAAACGGCAATCCTTGTTCATCTTCCTTTTTACCCGGCGCTTCACCAATAAACACAATATCGGCGTTCGTATTGCCGTCACCCATGACAAGGTTCGTCGCCGTTGCTGCAAGACCAGGACAGACATTGTTGGCTAAAATTGCTTGTTTTAACTTCTCTAACTGCGCCTGCTTGTCTTTGCTCATGCAGTTATTTTATCAAATATCGAGATGGCGTAATGCGGTGGCTATGGACCGTATACCGAGGCGGCATTGAGAAATACCGACTGTCCAGAAACACCACCGGTGGTTGTAAACGCACCGAGGTTAACACGACCATAATACGCATAGAACGTACTGCCGGTCACCGTAGAGGCATCAATCGTAATCGCCGCTACGCCTTGCGAATTGTAAAGATATGATTGATCTGTTCGATCACTACACGCTGGCGTCGTCAGACAGTTCGCATTGGACGATGCAAAACTGATGAAATCAACGCCCGTACCGTAGCTGTTGGGAATAATTCTATTAAATGCTGACAGATAAATACCCCCTTCAACCACGACAAGCGGCCGCTTGGTTCCCACCGATTCAGATACGTACATAGTGAGCGGCTGAGCCGAAACGAAACTACCTTTGATATAGATATTGCCCGTTATAGCCATGGTGCACAAAAGATAGTTGTTAACTAATGAACTGTTATAAAGGACGTCCGGTCCCAGTGTCTTGGGTGAAAAGTTGACGACATCGCACGAACCATTATTGCCGGACTTCTCTGTTTTCATGCTATTCATGAATGTCACCCTATCGTATGTTGGCAATTCTATCGGTGGGGACGTACACGACAGTTGCAACCCCGTATTATACATAGCCGTACCTGTCGTCTGACCGGTGGCACAAACACGACCATAAATAGTTGTTCCCAAGCTGCCAGGCCCGGCAATCGGCTGCGTGCCACATACCGTCGGCCAATTAGGTGGCGTTCCACACGCTTGATTGCCCACATTTAATGTTGTTGGGGCGCCGCCCGCACCAATCTGCGCGAACGTACTCATTGAAATTCTTCCCTTGACGTTCAGCTGCGACCCAGTGAAATTGGTCAAACTGGCCATCGTCAGACCACCTGGTCCGATATACATCCCCGTCATTTCATACGGAGGTGCTGGTGGCTTGCCCACCCCTCCGCTTGTATCGCCAATGACTGTCGCTCCCGGAATTTGACCTTTTCGAAAACTCACCGTCAATGTGTCATGTGATACGACTTTGCGTTCGCCGACAATTACTTCTAACCTCATATCAATCTTTACTGCTCTCGTCAGTTTGCGTGAGTCGTAGTTACTCGACCCGTTCGGCAAAGTTGCCGGAATCGGAACTCCTGCGCCATCCAGGTACGTGACGAAAAATTGCGGCACGCCACCGACAAGCTGAATATTTTCGACCAGCTTGATATCACTGCTGCAGCCGCCCGTCGTACTTGTTCCGCCGCATGTCTGCGTACTTGATGCAGATTGGCTGCTATAGACAGTCCGTTGGTAGAGAGTGTTGTCCTTTATATACCAAACGATGCTATCGCGCGGACCCGTAAAGTCACCTTTTGCTGAATCTGTGTAAATCGGTGCATCGCTTGCATCGCGCGATGGTTGCGAAACAACCAACTGACTAGAGGTCGACCTCCAATAATAGCGATAATCATCGTCTGCTGGTACGCTTGGCGGTCCTGGTACATTTGCCGATTCGCCCGCTTTCACAGTAGGTGCGTTGTTGTCGGGCTCAAGGTTGTAAAGCAAAACGTTATCCGAACTACGGATGACGCCGGCTGTTTTTTGTAATCCCGCCTGTAGATTGGCTGACAAGTTATTTCGCGTCGAAACAAGTGACAAATTATCGATAAAAAACGTTACGGCTCCGATGCCGCTCGCGACTACGACCGACGAGATCGCCATCGCTACAAGCAGCTC